>CALBSU010000179.1 GCA_937967285.1 uncultured Acidobacteriota bacterium | reverse complement strand
AGAACCCGCCTGAAGGCGGCACACCGTGCGCGCTTCTTTGAAAAACAATAGCGCCCTTGGCATTGACGCCTGAATGCATGTCGGCGAAAGCCTGCGACAGGTTCTCGAGGGCATAGGTTTCAGTGATCATTTCATCCAGCAGCAGAGCGCCGCTCGCATACAGATTCTGCAGGATCGGGAAATCGATCCGCGGCCGCGCTTTGCCGTAGAGCGGATTGATGTAGATCTTGTCCCATTCGAAGAGATTCATGTCGATCGCGATCTCCTGTTCGATGCCGCTCACCTGGACGGCGGTCCCGGCGTTCCGGACCATGGCCAGAGGCGCGGCGCCGAGCGACGGCACGGCCGTGCACTCGAAAGCGTAGTCGGCTCCGCGGCCGCCGGTCATCGACCTGACGGTCTCGGAGCACGCGATGAGCCCATCGTCATGCCTGTCCGCAAGAATCGTGTGAGTCGCGCCGAACTTCCCGGCCATTTCCAGTCTTCGCGGGTTGATGTCGATGACGATGATCAGGCTCGCGCCTGAGATACGCGCGCCCTGAATGACATTCAACCCGACTCCGCCGGCTCCGATCACGACCACCGAACTGCCCGGTTTGACGCGCGCGGCATTGACGACAGAGCCGTACCCGGTCATAACCCCGCATCCGACGATCGCGGCCGATGAAAATGGCATCTCGACCTCGAGCCGGACGCAGGCAGCCTCGCGGACCAGAGCGTATTCCGCCATCGTTCCCAGACTGAAAGCCCGTTCGATCGGAGTGCCGCCGAGCCGCGTAGACTCGAAGGTCGCATGCCCTCCGCTCCGGCGATTGCCTGCCGTTACGGCTGAATTGCGTTCGCAGATGTGCTGGTTACCCTCGAGACACTGGAAGCATTCGTAACAGGGGATCGCCCAGTTGAGGATCACTCTGTCTCCGGGTTTCAACGACTCGACTTCGGGGCCGACCTCAACTACGGTTCCGGCCCCCTCGTGGCCCATGACAATCGGTTTGCCCCACGACTGCGAATCCCAGTCGGTGTGGCATATCCCGGCGGCTCCAATTTCGATCAGCGCCTCATCGCCCAGCGGAGCATCGATCTCAATCGTTTCGATCGAGAAACCGCCCCGGCCGTTCGCCACGGCTGCTTTGCTCTTGACCATAATCTGTTATCTGTCTGAATATTCCCGAACTGAAAAACTTGAATGCCGAGATACTACGTCTTAATGCACGATAAGAGGAAGAGCAGATGAGTAAAACAGTGTTGATCACCGGGGCGTCGAGCGGGATCGGCCGGGCCGCGGCTGAACATTTCCGTGCGGTCGGGTGGAACGTTGTCGCCACGATGCGAGCTCCTGAAACGGTCGCTGAATGGGCAGGGAAGAGCGGCATCCGGCCGGCAAGGCTCGATGTCCTCGACCGCGCGTCGATCCGCGAAGCCATTGACGCAACCGCGCGCGAATTCGGCGGAATCGATGTCATCGTCAATAATGCCGGCTATGGCCTTGTCGGGCCGTTCGAAGCCTCGACAGAGGATCAGATCCGCCGCCAGTTTGATACCAACGTCTTCGGTCTGATGAACGTCTGCCGCGAGATCATCCCGCACTTTCGTGGCAAGCGCGACGGAGTCATAATCAACGTCGCATCGATGGGCGGGCGTGTGACCTTTCCTCTTTACAGTCTCTACCACGGGACCAAATGGGCGGTCGAAGGCTTCTCGGAATCGCTTCAGTACGAACTGCGACCGTTCAACATACGGGTCAAGATCATCGAACCCGGCCCGATCAAAACTGATTTTTACGACCGCTCTCTGGATGTCATATCGAATCCGGAGATCGATGCATACGATGGCTTCGTGGCCCGAGCGATGCCCAATCTGCAGCGAGCGGGTGCGACCGCGCCGGGCCCGGAGACCGTCGCGTCAGTCATCCATCGTGCAGCCACGGACGGTTCCTGGAAGATGAGATACAAGGCCAATTCGGCGATGATCCTCGGACTGCGCCGGCTGCTTCCGGATTCCGTCTTTCACGCCCTGATGCGGGCGGCGATTCTGAAATAACGATCCGCACGCTCGGAGCGTGCGCACCGCGGAGGAACCAAGATGACAATTATTTTCCTGATCATTGCTGCGTTGATGCCGGTGCCGCCCGTCCAGTCGTCCCAGGCCGGAAATGATTACGGCAAGGCGGAGTCATGGCTCTGCCGGCCGGGCAGGAAGGACGCCTGCTCGGCCGATCTGACCACGACCATAGTTTCAGCCGAGGGGAATCTAAAAGAAGAGAAGTTCACTCCGAACCCCAAAGCGCCGATCGACTGCTTCTACGTCTATCCGACCGTCTCACTGGATCAGACCGCCAACAGCGACATGATCGCCGGGCCGGAGGAGGAGCGCGTCATCCGGGCGCAGTTCGCCCGCTTCGGTTCGCAATGCCGGCTCTTCGCGCCGCTCTATCGCCAGGTGACGCTGACGGCGCTCCGGGCCGCCATCGCCGGAAAACCGATGCCGGCAGACCGCGCGCTGGGCTACAAAGACGTCCTCGATGCCTGGAATTATTATCTCGAGCACGACAATCAGGGCCGCGGAGTCGTGCTGATCGGCCATTCGCAGGGTTCCGGCGTGCTGATGCAACTGGTTCGTAACGAGATCGACGGAAAGCCGATTCAATCGCGCATCGTCTCGGCGATGCTGCTCGGAGCCAACATCCCGGTGCCGAAGGGAAGAGACGTCGGAGGCGCTTTCAAGTCGATGCCGCTCTGTCGCTCTGCTTCACAGACCGGATGCATCATAAGCTACGTCACCTTTCGCGCCAATGTGCCGCCTCCGATGAACAGCCGGTTCGGGCGCGTCCAGAGCCCGGAGATGGAGGCCGCCTGTACCAACCCCGCAAAACTCGGCGGAGGCAGCGGGGAACTCCACGCCTACCTGACGACCTCTGCCAGCGGATCGGCCGGCCGGCAGCCCGCATGGGTCACGCCGGAGAAGCCGATCGGGACCGACTTCGTCAGCGTCCCGGGCCTGCTCACCGGACAGTGCGTCTCGGATGAATTCGGCTCCTACCTCGCCGTCACCGTCAACGCCCGCAAGGATGACCCGCGGGCAGACGACATCTCGGGCGACGTCGTCACTCTCGGCAAGGTCCAGACCGACTGGGGACTGCATCTGATCGACGTTCAGGTGGCAATGGGCAACCTCGTCGACATCGTCGGAAAACAGGCCAAAGCCTGGCAACAAAATAAATAGCCCTAAATCGAGAATGGAAATTTAGACAGGATTAACAGGATTTGACAGGATTTACAGGATTATTCAACGGAGAA
>CALBSU010000178.1 GCA_937967285.1 uncultured Acidobacteriota bacterium | reverse complement strand
CAACGGCAATGCCGAATGGGTGGACGTCAAACGCGGCGCGCCGATGAAGATCGACGATAAGGACCTCGTCGAAGTCTTCGGCGATCTCGCCGAGGGCGACACGATCGTCGTCAGGGCGACCGATGAGCTCCGGGACGGCTCCCGCGTCAATGCCCGGACCGCTACAAAATGAGTCTCCGGAAACGAAACTCCGCTTGACACGGAACCTTCGCGCCGGTACCATTCCCATTTGCTTCGTGGCTGATTGAGATGGCGAATGCTGACCCTGCAGTTTCAGTCGACGAGCGGTCCCTGAGGGATCGTTTCTTTATGAATTTCGCCCTGGCGGAGGCCCGAGCGGCCGCAGTCGATGAGGAAGTCCCTGTCGGTGCGGTGATCGTAATAAATGACCGGATCATCGGCGCGGGCCATAACCGGCCGATCGGGCTGAATGATCCAACGGCTCACGCCGAAATCATTGCGATCCGCCAGGCTGCTGAAGCTCTTGGCAACTACCGGCTGACCGGCGCCGAACTCTACGTGACGATCGAACCCTGCGCGATGTGCGCCGGCGCAATCGTCAACGCCAGAATCGCCAGACTGGTCTACGGCGCGAACGATCCCAGAGCCGGCGGCGTCGACACCATCTTTCAGATCTGCACAAGCAGCTCATTGAATCATCAGGTTGAAGTGGCATCCGGAGTGATGGCCGAAGAATGCCGGGATATTATGCAGCAGTTTTTCCGGGTTCGAAGGTAGTTTCCTTCCGGGTCACGTATGCGGAGAGGTGCGAGAGTGGCTGAATCGGGCGGTCTCGAAAACCGTTGTACCTTTACGGGTACCGTGGGTTCGAATCCCACCCTCTCCGCCAGTTTTTTGTTAATCGGTCGAACCTGGAGAGGTCGCCTAATGGTATGGCACCGCGTTGGAAGCGCGGCGGGTCGAAAGGCCTGTGAGGGTTCGAGTCCCTCCCTCTCCGCCAGATTTCATTCGTCTGAAATCCTGATATCAGGCTCCGGCCTCCGTGCAATCTCGAACACATGAACCCCGCCAGGACCGGAAGGTAGCAACGGTAGTGCTGTTCGGATGTGCTGCGGCAGTAACCGGAGCCTGTCCATTTATCGACCTACTTCTGCCCTGCCTTTTCAGCCCGGGCCTTCGCCCAGCGAGCCGCGGCTTTTTCGCTCAGTTTCTTTCGCGTTTCAGCCGAAAATTTGCGCTTCTTGGCTGCGGCAGCCGGCGCAGCTTTGACCGCTGCTTTTCGACCGGCCTTCTTTGCTCCGGCTTTCTTTGCTACGACCTTCTGCGCTCCGGTCTTGGCGCCCTTCTTCGGGCCCGGTTTGCGACCGCGCCGCTTCCTGGCCGGCGCAGCAGCAGCCGGAGCAGCCGACGGCGCCTTGACCGCGCCGCCCATCAGCTCAGCTTTCTGCTCCTGAAGTCTCTTGATTTCTGCATCTATTCCGGCAATCGCGAATTTGATCAGATCAGCATTCGCACTACCAGCTTTTGTTCTCGGCATCTGTTCTCCTTTGTTCCAGTTTTGTTACTGGACCGTATTCTGATTTAACCAGCAGCTTAATCAGGTATTTTTCACCTTAATAAAGCACGAATATTTACTCGATAATTGCGGAGATTTATCCGTGCGCATTTCAATTTCACCTATTTAACTACTTTATTTACTCGTTGACAATCGAAATACCTGATAATTGAAATAATAAAAAAAGGAAGATATCAGCTGATTAAAGTACATTATTTTCGATTTAACGCAGAGATCCGCAGGAATACTCAAAGCAGAAATCGCCGCGAACCGGCCAGCGAAACCCCAGTATTGACGGCATCAATCGCAATCTTCAGAACTTCAATCTGACTGTCATGCGACCATTATCGGCGGGATAAATAACAGCTGAATCTTATTTCCGCATGATAATAATTAAATGACGACTAATGCTTTGGAAACTATATTTTTATAATTCGACGCCAGGAAACCAAGGTAGCCAGGATGAATTAAGGAAGTATTTAATTCAGTGTTCTTCATTTCCATAAGCAGGCCATCTGCGGGTAAGTCTGAAAACTAAGTTTTTCTATATTTTCATCGCACAGGGGGCAGAGATTGATATTTTGGAT
>CALBSU010000177.1 GCA_937967285.1 uncultured Acidobacteriota bacterium | reverse complement strand
CGGTACTGTACCAGCTTATACTTAATCGGAACATACTTGAGGAGGATGACCATGCCGGATCGAAATGAGTCCTGGGAGCTGCTCTGCGAATGGACGCAATCCGAAAGCCTGCGCAAGCATGCGCGGGCCGTCGAACACGCCATGCGCACATACGCGCGCAAGTACGGCGAGGATGAAGAACTCTGGGGGATCGTCGGCCTGCTTCACGACTTCGACTACGAGAGATACCCCGACCAGCGCCACCCGCAACTGGGCAGCGAGACGTTGCGGGAGAAGGGCTACTCCGAGGAGGTCATCCGCGCCATCCTCTCCCACGCCGATTACACCGGCGTCGCTCGCGAGAGCCTGCTTGAACACGCGCTGTTCGCCACCGACGAACTGTGCGGCTTCCTGGTCGCCTGCGCTCTGGTCCGCCCCGACAGGAGCTTCGATACGCTCGAAGTCTCGTCGGTCAAAAAACGAATCAAGGACAAGGCCTTTGCACGGACCGTCAGCCGCGACGACCTCCGGAAAGGCCCCGAGGAACTGGGGCTCACCTTTGAGGAACACTGCGCCTTCGTCATCGCCGCGCTCAGGGAGATTCAGGGAGAGTTAGTAGAAAGTAGAAAGTAGAAAGTAGAAAGTAGAAAGTAAGCACGCGATTTAATGGCGCACGGTTTCAAATTTAACGTACGTTCCGATAACCACTTTTTACTTTTTACTTTCTACTTTCTACTGACTTGACACTTTGCCCCTCGCCCTGTAGCATACGTTTTCTCTTCGGCGGATGTGGCGGAACTGGTAGACGCGCAGCGCTCAGGACGCTGTGGAAGCAATTCCGTGGAGGTTCGAGTCCTCTCATCCGCATCAAGAAGAAAAAGAGGGCGACCTGATCGGGTCGCCCTTTTCATTCCACAAAGACCACACATGACATCAGAGAACGACGAGCCGGGGAGGCCGGCGCAGCCGCGAATCGACGCCTATGCCGCACTGCGCGTGCGCGGATTTCAGTTTTTCCTTGCCGGTCATCTGGTTTCGGTCATGGGAATGCAGATGCAGACGGTGGCTGTCGGCTGGCAGTTGTACGAGAAGACGTCATCGGCGATGGCGCTGGGGCTGGTCGGGCTGGTGCAGGTGGTGCCGATGATCGGGCTGGCGATGCCGGCGGGGCAACTGGCTGACAGGTTCGACCGGCGAATCCTGCTGATGATCTCGATGGGACTGGCGGCGATCAGTTCGGCCGGGCTGGCCCTGATCACGATCCTGGACGGGAGCGCCGGGCTGATCTACGGGCTGCTGTTCCTGACAGGGATATCGAGAGCGTTTCAGAGTCCCGCGCGATCGTCGCTCATGCCGCAACTGGTGCCGCTGTCGATCTTCAGCAGCGCGGTCCGCTGGTCGGTCAGCGGATTCGAGCTGAGTTCGATGATCGGGCCGGCGCTGGGCGGGGCGCTGATCGCGATCTTTCGCGGGACTACGACCGTCTATTTCCTGGCCGCGTTCGGCAATCTCTTCTTCCTGCTCATGCTGTGGCTGCTGCCGCGCAGGTCGTATCGGGCGGAACCTGCGAAGCTGGCTGAGATCGCGCGGACGGGGATGATGAAAAATCTGGTGGCCGGGTTCGAGTATGTCTGGCGAACGCGGATACTGCTGGCGGCGATCACTCTGGATATGTTCGCGGTGCTGCTTGGCGGAGCCGTGGCTCTGCTGCCGGTCTATGCGAAGGACATCCTGCAGGTCGGCCCGACGGGACTTGGATGGATGCAGGCTGCCCCGTCGTTCGGGGCCGTGACGATGGCGCTGATCACGGCTCATCTGCCGCCGTTCAAACAGGCGGGGAGGGCCCTGCTCTGGTCGGTCGTCGGATTCGGAGTCGCCACGATAATCTTCGGCCTCTCGAAAAACTTCTGGCTCTCGGT
>CALBSU010000176.1 GCA_937967285.1 uncultured Acidobacteriota bacterium | reverse complement strand
TAGGCTACCGTCATTCATCACCAGAGCCGTCCGCTATGCATTGATCAGAATGTCAATTCCGGTTCGACTGGGCTGATGCCGTAAAAGATCAATTCCGTGTCAATGACTGTCAGGACCGGATTTCAGACGTCGCCAGTGATCAACCTCGGAGTCCCGTGTATTTTTACGACAGCCTAACATGTAATTAGATAGTTTCCGTATCTAATCTCATATACTTTCTAATCTCAAAATCATAATAACTATCCATTACTGGATAACTATTGCATACAATATCATAGACTTTTAGGACTGAATCCGGTTTTTGAGACCCAGGCGGAGGGCATGATCGTACCTGATCAACCAGTGGCAATGTCTCGGATCCCACTTCCCACCCGCAGTACGAACTTTTTCCTGAAGCTCGGTTTCAGTAAACTCCACTTTGACTCGAACGATCGATTCCGGCTTCATAGCAACTTTCCTTGGAATCCAGGGGCCTTCATCTACGATTAGTTCGACGGTCTTGCACCTCCGCCTGCTGACCTCGTCATATCGATATCTGACACATACCAACTGGTCGCCGTAAAGTTCAGTCAACTTCTTGGTCCCGCGCCGGCCCGGCCTCAACATCAGACGAGTCCTCATCAATTAACCTCCATAAATAGACACAGTTTCGGCGAGAGCAGCTTGGAGGTATGGCCAATCGGAGTATAATCATCTGAGCCAACCGAATCAATCTTTTTCATCGGCCACCCCATTGAACCGATAACCCGGGGGTAGAAGGCTGATGAACAACAATCGTGCAGACAGTTTGTTATTCGATCAGATCCGGGCCGCGTTTCGCCTGCGCGGCCTGAGTCGGCGAACTGAGAGTTCGTACACCGACTGGATCAGACGCTATCTTGATTTCCACGGAAAGAAACATCCGATCGAGATGGGCAACCGTGAGATCAGATCATTCCTGACTCATCTCGTCATGGAGAGAAACGTATCGCCATCGACTCAGAATCAGGCGCTGCATGCGTTACTGTTTCTATATCGCGAAGTGCTGCAGATAGAATTACCGCAGATCGGCGCCGTTGAGAGGTCGCGAAAACTGCCGCGGTTGCCCGTAGTCATGACCAGGCGCGAAGTTCAGTCGGTTCTCGATGAGCTGAAGGGAACACCGCGTCTGGTCGCCAGCCTTCTTTACGGATCAGGATTGCGACTGATCGAGTCTCTCAGGCTGAGAGTCAAGGACATCGACTTCGAGCAGAATCTGATCGTCGTCCGGTACGGAAAGGGAGACAAGGACCGTGTAACGATGCTGCCGGAGAGCCTCAAGGCGCCGCTCCGCCGCCAACTGGACCTGGTCAGGCTGATTCACAATCGAGATCTGAATGAAGGTTACGGAGAGGTCTACCTGCCGTACGCGCTGTCGATCAAGTATCCATCGGCAGGATTCGAATGGGGATGGCAGTATGTCTTCCCCGCGCCGAAGCGATCGATCGATCCGCTGACGATGAAGACGCGTCGACACCATCTGGATGAATCGACTATTCAGAAGTCCGTCAAGTCGGCGATCAGAAGGGCAGGGGTCGACAGAAACGCGAGCTGCCACACCTTCCGGCACAGCTTCGCAACGCATCTGCTCGAGGCAGGTTACGACATCCGCACGGTCCAGGAGCTGCTCGGCCATCACGACGTTCGGACGACGATGATCTACACGCACGTCCTGAATCGCGGCGGACTTGGAGTCTTCAGCCCGCTCGACAGGTGAAGCTGTTACTTGAGGAACCGATCCATGAAGCGCGTCGAGAAGTTGCCCGATACGAAATCGGGATCGCTCAGGATCTTGAGGTGAAGCGGGATGGTGGTCTTGATCCCCTCGACCACCATCGCCTCCAGCGCGCGGCGCATTCTTGAGATGGCGCGGTCGCGGGTGCGGCTGTGAACCACCAGCTTGGCGATCAGGGAATCGTAATAAGGCGGCACGAAGTAGCCGTCGTATATCGCGGTGTCGACGCGGACGCCGGGACCGCTCGGCAGATTGAGCGTCGTGATGCGGCCGGGGCTCGGAGTGAACTTCTCAGGATCCTCGGCATTGATCCGGCATTCGATGGCGTGTCCGACGAAGATCAGTTCATCCTGTGAATAGTTGAGCCTTTCGCCGGCGGCGATCCGGATCTGAGCGGCCACCAGATCCGAGACTGTGACCATCTCGGTGACCGGGTGCTCGACCTGGATGCGGGTGTTCATCTCCATGAAATAGAAGTTGTCGTTTTCATCGAGCAGGAATTCTATCGTTCCGGCGTTGCTGTACCCGACCTCCTCGCATGCCTTGACGGCGATTCGCCCCATCTCCTGGCGCAGTTCGTAACTGACGGCCGGCGACGGCGACTCCTCGATCAGTTTCTGATGCCGGCGCTGGATCGAACACTCGCGCTCGCCGAGATGAATGACATTGCCGTAGTTGTCGGCCAGCACCTGAATCTCGAT
>CALBSU010000175.1 GCA_937967285.1 uncultured Acidobacteriota bacterium | reverse complement strand
CCGTGACGGCCGCGCCGGTCGCGCCAATCCGATCTACGGGCTGCCGCGCTGGAACATGGACCTCACTCTCGGCAAGAAGACCACGTTCGCCGAACGCGTCAACGTGACCTTCCTGTTCGACTTCATCAACCTGTTCAATAACGTCAACTTCAACAATCCAAGCCTCTCGCTGACCAATCCGCGAGGCTTCGGTGTCATCACCTCCCAGAACGGCAACCCGCGCCAGATCCAGTTCGGCATGCGGGTCGAGTTCTGAGGTTTCGCTAAGGCCGCGAAGGGAGCAAAGGTTTTTTTAGGATATCAGTATCGGGGTCTCATCCACAGGATGATAATTCGAGTATTCATATCCCTAAAGAATCTTTGCCTCCTTCGCAGCCTATGCGATTAAACCCCTTTGCCACCTTCGCGGACTTTGCGTTTAATCCTCTTTTCGCGATTCACATCAGCTTGTCGTGGATAAAGCCGAAGATTCACGCGTAGACTGATCCGCGGGCATTCAAGGTCATCATAAGCGCAAACTCTCTAAACGCAGAGTTTGCGCTTTTTTTATTAACTGCGATCCATATTTATTGATAGATTACAGAAAGTAGGATATTTTCACGCAATCAAAAAGATCACATTGTAAGGATTGAGCTGGCAAAAAGCTCAACAGAAGGATTCCGGCGGGTTCGGGGCAAATTGAGGGCTGAACCGGGTCTGTCAAAACTGCGAGACAACCTTACTTCAGAGGAGACAAGTAATGAAGTGGCGAAACATCTGGCTGCTCAGTGTATTGCTGACACTAATGACGGGAGCGGTGTCAGCGCAGACGACGACGACAGGCGCGATAGTCGGTACAGTTCTCGATGCGAGCGGAGCGGTGCTGCCGAATGCAGAGGTGGTGCTGTTGAACAACGCGACCAATCAGTCATTCAGGACCACCACGAATTCTGACGGAAAATATTTCTTTCCGTCGGTCCCGCCCGGCAACTACAACATATCGATCTCGAAGGATGGATTCCGCAAGACGAGCATCACCGCGATTCAGATCGAGGTGACTAAGACGTACACACTCAGCACGTCGCTGGAAGTCGGAAATTTCCAGCAGACGGTTGAAGTGACGGCGACTGGAGAGGCCGAATTGCAGACGGCCGATTCGACGGTCGGCAATGTGGTGTCCGGCAAGGTTCTGCCGCTGCTGCCGGCGCTGACGCGGCAGGCCAATGAGCTGCTCAATTATCAGCCGATGTCGACGCCCGGGGGGGCGGTGGCCGGATCCCGCGAGGACCAGAGCACTTTCACGCTGGACGGGATCGACGTGACGAACAATTCGGTCGGAGGTACGGGGACGTTCATCCGCCTGCCGATCGAGGGCGTCGAAGAGTTCAGCGTCGGCGTGACCAATGCCAACGCCTCATTCGGTCGCGGCGGCGGCGGGCAGGCGGCGATCATCAGCAAGCGCGGAAGCAACGACTTCCACGGCGCGGCGTACTGGTATCATCAGAACGACAATCTGAACGCGGCGAGCTGGACCAACAAGCGGACGCTGGCGCAGACAGTGACCGATCCCGTAGCGCGGGCGAAGGCGCAGAAGCCCGAGTTCAAGGACAACCGCTTCGGGTTCAATGTCGGCGGGCCGGTGCTGCCGTTCAAGGACAAGGCATTCTTCTTTCTGAATTACGAGGGGCAGCGCAATCCGCGCAACACCTCGATTCTGCGGCTGGTTCCTTCCGATACGCTGAAGCAGGGGATTCTCAGGTTCCGCGATGCATCGGGCAATATCGTCAATTACAACCTCAAGACATCGCAGTTGTGCGGACCGACTGGAAATCAGGCCTGCGATCCGCGCGGGCTGGGGCTGAGCCCTTCGATCTCAGCGCTGTGGGCCAAGCTGCCGGCCGGCAATGATCCGAGTTCCGGCGACGGACTGAACACGGTCGGATTCCGCGGCAACGTCGGCAACCCGCTCAACAATAATTATTATGCGGCGCGCTTCGATTACAACCTGACGGACAACTGGCGGATCGACGGTTCGTTCAGGTATTTCGGCGAATCGAATATCGGATCGAATCTGATCGATATCCAGGGAGGCGATCTGATCAGTCGCGAACAGCTTCCCAATCGCCAGAACTTCGTTTCGGCCGGAATTACCGGGACGATCTCTCCGACGCTGACCGGCGAGTTCCGGTTCGGCTGGGTGAGGAGCCGGACGGCGACCGACCGGTTCCGCCCGAACCAGACGGCGGAGCTGCTGGCGATTCCGGGGACGAACACCTCGG
>CALBSU010000174.1 GCA_937967285.1 uncultured Acidobacteriota bacterium | reverse complement strand
TCAGATTCTCGAACAGGCCTGCCACCTCCTGCGGCCGGCGGAATGTTGGAGTGACTACCGTCACGGCGTCACGCGATTCGTTATTCATTCGTTTTGCGGCTGATCGCCAGCAGCTCGCCCGCCATCCGCGATGCGGATTGTCCGTCGAGCGTCCGGTCGAAGAAGTCGTCGAGCAGCGCCCGGCGCTCGCGGGCTCGTTTGCCGGGATCGCTGAACGCTGCAAGTATCATCCGGCGCAATTCGTCCTCGCTGCCGGCCATGTCGATGGCGCCGCTCTCGACAACCGGGCGATAGTGTTCGAACTGGTAGTAGCGCGTGTAATCGAACTCGCGCTCACGGTCCAGATTCGGCGGCGGGAAGGCGACGTTGATGACGGGCTTGTCGAACATGCACAGTTCGAGCGAGATGGTCGAAGCGATGTTGATGCCGAGCGAGCAGTGGAGCAGGGTGCTGGTCAGCATCCTGACGTCGTCGAGACTCGGAGTCAGCCATCTGCGTTCCCATTCGATTGCCGGGATGAGGATATCTTTCCGGCGTCGTCTCAACTCATCGAAGTGGCCCTGCGGACCCTTCGGGAGCACGCGGACCATCAGTTGCGGCGGGCCGAGCTCCGGCATTCCGGCCAGCAGGTCCGCGATCCGCTCCGCCACCCACGGTTCGCCGATCACATGATTGGCCATCCCGGTGCTGTAAAGTACGATCGGTCGACGCGGATCGGCCCCGATTCGCGCGCAGAACTCCTCGCGAGTCCATTGAAATTCCGGACGGAAATGGAAATCGAACTGCGGGGTTCCAGTCACGCGCACCTGCTCCGGTCTGACATCGGGATAGATCCGCAGCAGGTCTGTCTTCAGCTTTTCGTTCCAGACGAAGTAGTGGTCATAAGGCGGATAGATTCGGCCCTGCGAAGTCAGATTGTCCCAGGAGAAGATGAAGGTCGCGGTCGGGATGTCCAGATCGCGCGCGGCGTGAACGACCGGCAGTGCGACGCGGCTGTGCACGTGAGAGGCATTGAAGACCAGCGCGGGCCGCTCTCTTCGGAATATCTCGTGGAAGCGTCCGGTCACCGCCATCCGCCGGCTGAGCTCGCTTTCGAGCCCTGTCAGCAGGTCCAGTCCGCGCGGGTTGGCGAAGGGCAGGCCGACCAGCTTTTTTCCCGTCCGCTTGAACTTCATCGCGGCGGTGACGGCCTCCTGTTCGCGCCATTCCCAGCGGACCTGTGCCGCGCGCGACCAGAGCCACCGCCCGTGCGCGAGGTCCAGTTCCTCCCTGATGAACCTGACAGGCCAGCGATCCGTGATCTCGCGCAGCGGGTGGATCCCCGGGAAGCGCTCCTTCATATCGGTCCACAGACTCGAATCCGGTTCGATCGAGAGCAGGCAGAGCCGCGTCCCGGCCCCGATCTCGTCCAGCGCGCCGGTGTAGTAAAGATTTCGTATCGCTTCGCCGCGCGGAAGTATGACGGCGATTCCGCCGCTCTGATCGCTCATTTCGATCGTTCCTCCGCTCGAGAAGATCCGATGCCGGCAATGTCGGCGATCGCATCGGCCATTCGCTCTCCCGAATGTCCGTCGGTGAAGCCGCAGACGTGGTTGGCGATCCACCGGCGGCCTTCGCGATGCAGTTCCGGCTGTGCGAGATATTTTCTGACCGCGTCGGTCATCTCGTCGAGGCTGCACACCAGACTGATCCCGCCCGATTCGGCGAGCGGCCTGAAATGCGTCCAGACGTGATTTACCTCGTGATAGAGCTGCCTGTCGGGGCTTCCGGGCGCGGGGTCGAAATCGAGATTGACCACCGGACGGTCGAAGATCGCGGCATCGACCGTCACCGTCGACGAGAAGTTGACCACCACGTCGGCATGCCTGAAGGTGTTCACCCAGTCGATGATCTTCTCTTCGTCCTGATACCTCGCCGCCGTTTCGAGCTTCGGATCGCCCGTCCTCTGAACGACTACATCGGGCAGATACGGCGAGAGCCGCTCGGCGAGCAGCCCGTTGTCGAAGAGCGGATGCGGTCGGACGATCATCTGACCGTTCCCCAGTCGGCCGGCGGAGACATCTTTCGCCAGATGCTCGACAGCGTACCACTCGCCGGGCGAGAAGTTCGGCGAGCCCAGACCGTAGACGATGACCGGGCGGCCCGGATCGACTCCGTTGCGGCGACAGAACTCCTCGCGCGTCAGTTCGAAGCGTTTCTGAAAGAAGAGATCGAACTGCGGAGCGCCGACCACATGAACCGGCCTGCCTCGGCTGTAAGCGTAGTTCTGCAGCAGCTCCTCTTTCATCCGCTCCGACCAGACGATGAATCCGTCATAGGTGAAGACCATCCTGTTCTTGGTCGAAAGGTTGTCCCACGATGTGATGAAGGCGGCGACGGGGATGCCCTGCCGGCGCGCTTCCGCCACGATCCCCTCGTCATTGAAGCGATGCGGGCCGGTCGCGACTACCAGTCGCGGACGTTTTTCGCGCAGCCATGCAGCGCCGGCCGGGCTGCGTTCCGCTCTGAGCAGCAGTTTTTCGAGCCCGGATTCAATAACGTCGGGATCGAGCGCCGGCGTGGAGAGCAGGGCAGCGCGCCTGATCAGCCGCATCCGCGGAGAGAGCCCGGCGTTCCGGATCAGCCGCGCGGCGCTCTCGCGCGTCGGCGTCGGGTTCCGCGCGTCCCACAGGAAGTCGTTGAAGCGCCGCAGATAGTTGTATGGGAACATCCGATACGGCCTGACGGGAGGGAATTCGATCATCTCGCCGCCGGGGATCGCGGACGGTTGCGACGTCGTCATCACCGTCGGATCGATGCCCAGTGATGCCAGCCGGCCGATGCATTCGGTGAAGCGCAGAACGCGATCCATCAGCAGGATGCTGCTCAGGATGAGCACGCGCGGCCGTGCGCCGTCGTTCTGATCAGTCACCGGCACGCTCCCTCACTCCGCTCTCGATTTCGCGGGCGATGCGCGTGGCCACCTCCGGCCAGCGCTGTTCTCGCAGGTAGAGATTCCGCGCGTTCGTCGAGTATTCATCCAGGCGGTCGAGGACATCGAGGACGGCGCTGACCCACTTCTGCTCGTCCCAGTCATCGATGACGCGTCCCGTAACTCCATCCTCGATCAGATCGGGTATGCCGGCAACACGCCGCGCGACGGTCGGAATTCCCAGAGCATTCATCTCGCAGATTGAATGCGGCGAGAGATCACCGTGCGTCGGCAGGATCGACAGATGAATCCCTTCCAGAATCCGCCGCAGCCGGTTCAGGTCGTCGAGCGAGGACTTGTCGATCCAGCCGTGCCAGACGATGTTCTCGCCTCTCGTCTCCTCGGTATCCGGACGATCTCCGACGATGTGGAGCCTGACCGACGGCACGACGCTCTGCAGCGTGCGCAGCAGGTGAAGCGCGAACCGGCCGCCCTTTCGCTCGAAGTTGGTGCTCATAAACAGAATTTCAGTCGAGTCGGATGGGCGCGCGCCGACCGGCGTCACTTCCTCGTCCAGATTCGCGCCGATGCCGACGGAAGTGATCTTCGATGCGTGATTCGGAAACATCTCGCGGGACTCGGCCGCGATCGTCGCCGATGTGAAGAGCGCCCGGGCGCATTTCTCAAGTCCGAGATCGTCGACGCGGCGCATGCTTTTGAGTTCGTACTCCGGCAGAGAAGCTTCGCTGATCCAGCCGTAAACGCGGGCTTTGTACAGATAGAGCGCGTCGATGTAGAGGAAGACCGGCGCGTCGGCGGCGTAATATGCGACCGGAGCGCAACCGAAGGTGAGCACCGCGTCCGGGCGGTGGCGTCGCGATTCGCGCGTCAGCCAGGCCGAGAACGACCTGGCGATCACGTCGCGAGCGCCGGGAAACCGGTGCGGTCGCGAATTCGAGAGCGCCTTCTGAATCCTGAGCTGCAGCCGTGCGAGCAGGGAGAATTCGACCGGCGACGAGTCGCGGTCGGCAACCGTGACGTCGAAGTGTTCGCGCAGGCGCGGGACGAGATAGTAAGGAAATCCCGAGAGCGTCTTCGGATTAGCTGCCGATCCCCACGGCGAGGCGATGAGCAATCGCGTCATGCCGACTGTTCTCCGGCTTCGATTCGCCAGCTGTGCGGGAAGAGCGAGGCGCCGTGCTTGCGCTTGAGCGGAGCATAGCCCGATCCGAAATAGTCCGCCGTCAGGACCGTCAGTTCGTTGACGCGCGTGACGTAATCGGCCAGCGCGCCGCGATATCCGACCCACAGATCGATGACGTATGTGTCTTCGGCCAGCGGCAGCGAAGGGACATCGCAGTGCAGCACGCAGTGGCCCGAGAGGAAGCCGTCGCCCTCCGGCTGGACGAAGCGCGTCGAAAAGGTCGTGATCGGATGACCCATCAGATCGGCCACTCGAACCTCGAGCATGATGTCCTCGATCCTGATGTTCTTCAGTTCGGTGTGAAAACCCACGCTGAACCTGACCGGCGATCCCGAGCTGATGTTGGAGGTCTCGACTCCGTTCTCGTCGAACATCCTCAGGCTTTCGAAGCGGACCGCCCCGTCACCCTTCCGATCCAGTCGTTCGCGGACATCGCTCGCCGTTCCGGCCGGCTGGCTGACATAGTGGCGGATCGCCTCCTCCGTATCGCCGATGTACCGGATGCGACCCTGTTCGAGGTAGATCGAGTTCTGCGCCAGACGCGAGATCGCAGTCATGTCGTGGCTGACGAAGATCACCGTCCGTCCGCCCTCGCCGACCTCCTGCATCTTGCCGAGGCACTTGCGGCGGAACGTCACGTCGCCGACCGCCAGAACCTCATCGACCAGCAGGATCTCCGTCTCGAGGTGCGCCGCGACGGCGAAGGCCAGCCGCAGGTACATCCCGCTCGAGTAGCGTTTGACGGGCGTGTCGATGAATGTGTCGACCTCGGCAAAGGCGACGATCTCATCGAAACGCCTGACGATCTCAGCCCGCCGCATGCCGAGCAGCGCGCCGCTCAGGAAGATGTTCTCGCGCCCCGTCAGTTCGGGATGGAATCCAGTGCCGACTTCGAGCAGCGATCCGATCCGGCCCGTGATGTCGGCATACCCCGAAGTCGGCTCGGTGATCCGCGAGAGGACCTTGAGAAGCGTGCTCTTGCCCGCGCCGTTGCGGCCGATCAGGCCGAGAACTTCGCCTTGCCGGACCGTGAACGAGATGTCCTTGAGCGCCCAGATCATGTCGGGCATCGAAGGATCGGCAGGCGATCTGAGCCCGCTCAACGGCGACGAGAAGAGCTCTGAGACAGTCTCGCGCAGCGTCCGGTAGTTGTGTCGCCGCCGGACGCCGATCCGGTAACGCTTGCTCAG
>CALBSU010000173.1 GCA_937967285.1 uncultured Acidobacteriota bacterium | reverse complement strand
AAGTCTGTAATCGTGGACGTGGTAGAAGGCACTTTAAACCTTTCTACTTTTTACTTTCTACTTTCTACTTATCTATCTACGTCCCCCAGAACGATATCGATACTGCCGATGACGGCGACGACGTCGGCGATCAACTGCCCCTCGACCATCGCCGGAAGCGCCGAGAGATTGACATAGGACGGGGCCCGCACCCTGACCCTGTAGGGCCGTTCGGCTCCGTCGCTGACAACGTAATACCCGAGCTCTCCGCGGGCGGATTCGATCGACTGATAGACCTCGCCGATCGGCACCGTGAACCCTTCGGATGCCAGCAGGAAGTGATGAATCATGACGTCGATGTGCTGCTTCATCAGGTCGCGCTCGGGGAGCTTGAGCTTCGGATGGTCGGCCATGACAGGCCCCTTCCCTGTAAGCCTCTCGAGAGCCTGATAGCAGATCTTGACGCTCTCTTCCATCTCCTCCATTCGAACCAGATAGCGCGCCCAGACGTCTCCGTCGTGATAGACCGGCACCCTGAAATCGTATGTGTCGTAGCCGGAATAGGGCTCGGCTTTGCGGATGTCCCAGTCAACGCCGCTGCCCCGGATGGTCGGACCGGAAAGCCCCCAGTCGATGGCGTCCTTGCGGTTGATCACGCCGACACCCTTGGTTCTCCGCTGGAAGATCTTGTTGCCCGTCACCAGTCGACGACATTCGTCGAGGAATTTCGGCATCCTGTCGAGCAGTTCACGAGTCAGGGACAGGAAGTTATCCGGGATGTCCCACCTCACGCCGCCGATGATGAAGTAGCTCTGATGAAGCCGGGCGCCCGATACGCATTCGTAGAGATCGAGGATTCGTTCGCGCTCGGTGAAAGCATAGAAGAAGGCCGTCATCGCACCGATATCCATGGCGTGGGTCCCGAACCAGACCAGGTGCGACGAAAGACGGTTGAGCTCGGTCAGCAGCACGCGCAGATCCTGCGCCCGCTTCGGCACCTCGACGCCCATCAGCTTCTCGACCGCAAGGCAGTAGCCGAGATCGTTGCCCATCGAGTTGAGATAGTCCATGCGGCAGGTCACCGTCACGACCTGCTGCCACTTCTCCTTCTCCATCGTCTTCTCGATGCCCGTGTGCAGATACCCGATGTCCGGGATCGCCTTGACCACCGTCTCTCCGTCGAGCACCAGCTCCAGCCGCAACACGCCATGAGTCGACGGATGCTGCGGGCCGAGCGAAACGGTCATCTGCGTGTCGGCCAGCGGATCCGGCCGGCGCAACATCGAGATCGAGGATGTCGGAACGACGATTTCTTTCGCTTCCATTCTTTCTACTTTCTACTTTCTACTTTTTACTCTTTTAATATCCCTTGATCGGAAAGTCCTTCCGCAGCGGATGCCCTTCGTAATCCGCGGGCATGAGGATCCTTCTCAGATCGGGATGGCCATCGAAGGTGATCCCGAACATGTCGAAGATCTCGCGCTCGAGCCAGTTCGAAGTCTTCCAGACATTCCACAGCGTCGGCAGCCGGGCGTCATCCTCATCGACGAAGACCTTGACCCGCAGCCTGTGATTGCGATCCAGCGAGTAGAGCTGATAGGCGACCGCAAACCGCGGCGAAGCGAACTCGCCGAGGTCGAGACCTCCGATATCGCTCAGATAATCGAAACTGAGGGACGGCTCGTCACGCAGCCAGGTCATCAGTTCGACCAGCCCCTCGCGTTTGACGATCAGCGTGATCTCGCCTATCGCCTCGATTATCTCCTCGATGGTGTCTGAAAATTTGTCGCGAATGAGCGACGCATCCGCGTATCGCGGAAATTGAGCGGAAAGTTTCAACTGTTGATCGTTGTCTGACATGTTCGTGTGCAGTTCAGGCTACTTTGTCTTTTTCCGGAGTGAAGACCTTGTCGCGCTCGATCTTCTCCTGGAGCTTCATGATCGCCCAGATCAGACCTTCGGGCCTCGGCGGGCAGCCCGGCACGAAGACATCCACCGGAACCACCTTGTCGACGCCCTGGACGATGGCGTAGTTGTTGAATACGCCGCCCGCCGAAGCGCAGACTCCCATCGAGATGACCCATTTAGGCTCGGGCATCTGATCGTAGATGCGCCGCAGCACCGGCGCCATCTTGATCGATACACGACCGGCCACGATCATCACGTCGGCCTGCCGCGGACTCGCCCTGAAGACCTCCGCCCCGAACCTGGCCACATCGTTCCGGGCGTCCGTCATCGCCATCATCTCGATCGCACAGCAGGCCAGCCCGAATGTCGCCGGCCACATCGACGACTTCCTCGCCCAGTTGACCAGACTGTCCAGACGCGTCGTCAGTACGTCGGGCAGAACTTCACCGATTGTTGTTTCAAGACCCATTCTCTACCTCTTATTAATTCCTTCTCCGTGAATTAACCGCGACCATCATCAGGCGCGGTTCCACTCGAAGAGCCCCTTCTTCCAGACATAGACATAGCCGATGAAGAGGACCGCGATGAAGATCATCATCTCGATGAAAACGAAGGGCTTCGAGAGCTTGTAGATGAGCTCCTTGAAGACCACCGCCCAAGGCACCAGAAAGATCGCCTCGATGTCGAACAGAATGAAGAGCATCGCCACCAGATAGAACTTCACCGAAAACCTCTGGCGCGCCGTACCCACCGGATCCATGCCGCATTCGTACGGCATCAGTTTCGCCCGCGTGTTCTTGTGCTCACCGATCAACCACGCCAGAATCACATTCGTCACCGCGAATCCGGCCACGAAGACGAAGACCAACAGTATCGGCAAATACTCTTTCATATCTCCCTTTCGCTTCTCTTCACTCGACTTGTCGTGCCTCCGGGCCCCGCCGCGATCGCAGTTCCGCTGCTCTCCCCTGCCCCGATATTGCGCAGGAAATCACAAACCGCCGCTCGCAGGAACCGGCCCGTTACATCAATGTTGGGGTACCGAAGAGGGTTCTTGTTCCAAGGTTGAGAATCTTAG
>CALBSU010000172.1 GCA_937967285.1 uncultured Acidobacteriota bacterium | reverse complement strand
ATCTCCCCGCGACTGGTCCTGACTCCGCGGATTCTGCCGCCCTCGACGATCAGACCGGTGACTTCCGTCTCGAGCTCCAGCCTGACGCCGCGCTCGCGCGCCGACTTCGCGAATCCCGTCAGGACGCTGTTCGGATCGACGAAGCCGTCGGTCGGACAGTAACTGCCTCCGATGATGTCGTCGGCCACCAGCTGAGGGATCATTTCAACGATCTCGGCGGTCGAGACCATAACGGCATTGTCCAGACCGTAGGCGCGCTGTTTCTCCTGATTCTCGCGCAGGTAGTCGAGGTGCGACTGTTTCGTCGCGGCGAAGAGGTACCCGTGAGCGCGATAGTCGGCCGTATGGCCGGTCTCCTCCTCGAACCGGGAGAAGAAGTCGATCGAATAGATCGACATCTGGATATTGATTGGCGTGGCAAACTGTGCGCGGACTCCGCCCATGCTCTTGCTCGTCGATCCGAGCCCCGGTTTATCTTCCCTCTCGAGGATCACGACATCGGTGCATCCCTGCCTGGCCAGATTCCAGGCCACACTCGAACCGACAATCCCCCCTCCGACTATGACAACTTCAGCTGTATCGGACATGATGACTCTCCCTGAAAATCAATCGAGATATATGAATTCATTGGCATTGAACAATGCGTGACAGAAGTCGCGCAGCGCCGAACGCTGGTGAGCCGGATCGTTGCGCTTGGAGTACTCTTCGGTCTGTGCCCTGATGAACTCGACCGACCATGCGACCTCGCTCTGACGCGGCGGGCGCCCGAAAGCCAGTCGCCAGGCCCTGTCGATTCGCCGCGCGGTATCTGCTCCGGCTTCAGCGATCACCCGGTCGGCGAAGTATCCCGCCTGTTCGAGGACGAATTCGTTGTTCATCAGCGCGAGCGCCTGCGGAGAGACGGTCGAAGCGGAACGCGCCGGCGCCGAGACCGTCGTCACCGGACAGTCGAAGACCTCGATCAGCGGCAGCAGGACCGAGCGTTTGACGTAGATGTAGACGCTGCGTCGCCAGACATCCGGCCCTTCCTTCGCGTCGAGCGGCCAGCGGGGGCGCGATCCGGTGTTGACGACATCCGGATCGATTCGCGGATAGATGCCCGGACCGTACATCTCCCTGTTGAGTTTACCGCTCACCGCCAGAATCGAATCCCTGATGCTTTCGGCCTCGAGCCTGTGCGGGCTGAATCGCCAGAGCAGCCTGTTTTCGGGATCTTTCGCCGCGGCAGCGGGATTGAGAGCGCCGGATTGCCGGTAAGTGGATGAGAGCAGAATCAGCCGGTGCATGGCTTTCCAGCTCCAGCCGCGGTTCATGAATTCGACGGCCAGCCAGTCGAGCAGTTCGGGATGGCTGGGCCGGTCGCCGGTGGCCCCGAAATCACTCGGCGTCCTGACGATCCCACCGCCGAAATGATACTGCCAGATGCGGTTGACGGCGACGCGAGCCGTCAGCGGATTCTCCGGCGAGGCGATCCATTCCGCAAGCTGCCTGCGGCGGTTGATCGGGTCGAGGTCGCGCCCCATCGAGAAGAGCGCGGGATAACCGGGGCCGACCTGTTCGCCCTTCTGGCGCCAGTTTCCGCGAATGAGCAGATGAGCCTGTCCCGGATCGGATTTGTCGCTGATCCCCATGACCGCAGGCAACGGTTTGGGGCGGGTCGCGTTGATCCGGTCGAGCTCCTTCTGGATCTCCTTGCGGGCATCGAGATCCGCTTTCGTCAGCAGCGGCTCGATCTCCTCTGGTTGCAGATTGACGTCTTTGGCGAAACGCCTGGCCGTCTCCTCGCGAAACTGTTCGAGGCTCTTCCCCTCGAGCGAGCCGGTCGACTGCGCGAGCCTGACATGAAAATCGACCTTCTCGGCGAGCAGCCTGTCGCGAACCGGCTTCTCTATCGCGGCGATCCGTGCGCGGATCGGCCGGATCAGCGCGTCGATCTCCTTCTGCTTCTGTCTGAACGCATCCACCTCCGACTTCGGAACGAGCGGACGATCTGCCTTCTCGAACGGGAAGAAGACCGCCTGCATGCGGTAATAATCGCGCTGCGGGACGGGGTCGTACTTGTGATCGTGGCAGCGGGCGCAGCCGACGGTCAGCCCGAGAAAGACCGACGATGTGGTCGAGACCATGTCGTCCAGTTCATCCATCCGCGTCTCTTCGTTGTTGGCGTTATCGACGGTCGGGCCGTTGCGGCAGAACCCTGTGGCGATCAGCGCCTCGGTGTCGCCGGGCAGAAACTGGTCGTTGGCCAGTTGTTCGCGGATGAATCTGTCGTACGGCTTGTCTTCGTTGAATGATCTGATGACGTAATCGCGATAACGCCAAGCGTGCGGGCGGTCGACATCGAACTCGTAGCCGCCGCTGTCGGCATACCGGGCGAGATCGAGCCAGTGTCGCCCCCACCGCTCGCCGTATGCCGGACTGGCGAGCAACTTATCGATAACCTTTTTCCACGCATCGTCAGACGGATTGCGTACGAAGGCCTCGACATCATCGGGCGCGGGCGGCAGGCCCGTCATGTCGAACCAGACACGGCGGATGAGCGTGCGCGGATCGGCCTCGCGCGCGGGCTCGAGCCCGGCCTTCTCCAGACCGCTGAGGACGAAAGCATCGATCTCGTTTCTCACCCGCTTTTGTGATCTGACCTTCGGCACTTCAGGCCTGGATGGTTTGAGGAACGACCAGAATCGTCTGTCCTGATCGTTGACGGAGTAGCCCTGACGGCGGACCGGTGTAACCGGCTCAGCGGCGGCGACAATCGATCCCGCCGGCAACGCTTCGACCCACTCCCGGATCGCGGCCACGTCCTGCGCAGGGAGCTTGTCCATCCCCATCGGCATGGCGGGCTCGTCCTGATGCGTGATCAGCTTGATCAGCAGGCTCTGATCCGGCCTGCCGGGCACGACCGCAGGCCCACGCGAGCCGCCTTTCAGGATGGCCGCCTCGCTCCGCAGGTCCAGCCCCGAGCGCTGCACAAGCTCTCCGTGGCACATCAGACAGTTGTTCTCCAGTATCGGCGCGACTCGCTGCCTGAAGATCCGGGCCGATGCCGACTCCTGCCCTGCGGCATCCCAGCCGGCCAGCCCGCCGGCGAAAACAAGAACCATCAGCGCGACTACGGCCGATCTGACGTATCGTTTTGTGCGATCGTTAATGGTCATATTCTTCAATTTTTATAACTACTCAGCCCTAACGCCAAGAGTTATTAAACGCCAAGTCGCCAGGATCGCCAAGGTTTATTCAGGGCATGAAACACCGGGTTTAACCATTGTTCGATCGGCGATATTGAGGAAATTCGCACAATCCTATACTTAATCCCCCCTTGGCGATCCTGGCGCCTTGGCGTTTAATAACTCTCGGCGTTAGAGCTGAGCAGTTACTCAGTTTTTCCGGTTTCGATAAGTTGGAATGCGCCGTCTCGAACTGTCCGGGCGCAATTGAACTTTAGTATCACCGGTGACCCGCGTCAATTGCAGCAGGAACCCCGTCAGGAATGCTTGTCAATCGGGAAGCTGTGAATGTAATCTACCGTCCATCATCACTTCCAGCATGAGCGTACCGGCGGCAGAGGCCGGCAGATACCGAACAGACAGGGCGATATGAAAACAGTAAAGATCTCGCTGATCGTCATTGCACTATTCGCACTCTTCGGCGGTTCCGCCATCGGACACACCGGCTCGGCGATTATCCAGTCGGAGAAGGTCGACTTCGAACGCGATATCGAACCGATCTTCAAGGCGAGTTGCGTCGGCTGTCACGGCCCGCGCAGGCAGATGGCCGGGCTGAGGATGGACGACCGCGCAAGCGTCGTTGGAAAGATCGCGCTCCCGGGCAAGTCCGCCGAGAGCCCGCTCTACCGTCGCATCACCGGCGCCGGCGATGATGCGCGCATGCCGCTCGGGATGGACGCATTGCCGGCCGAGAAGATCGAGCTGATCAAACGCTGGATCGACGAGGGCGCTCAGTGGCCCGAAAAGTCTGCCGGCGCTGAAAAGGTCGACCGTCACTGGGCCTTCATCGCACCGGTTCGACCGGCGATCCCGCG
>CALBSU010000171.1 GCA_937967285.1 uncultured Acidobacteriota bacterium | reverse complement strand
CGGCCCAGGCCAATGCGTTCAACGGCGGTCACAACCTGCACAAGCTGACGCTGACCGTCGATGCGTACACGATGCCGGTCTTCCCGGCGAGCTGCTAGTCTGACCATTAAACGGTCTCAACCTCGAACAGGACCGGGAGCAGATCCCGGTCCTGTTCGACTTTATGCAATGACTGTTATCGATAACTGATCCGTTACCCTGACCGGGGGCCCCCTCTCCTCACATTCGTCCGACTTGAGAGACAATTAGACCCAGTCTGATTATTAAGTGCTCTGTAATTTAAAAAGCACGAGTTTCTAAACGCAGAGGCGCAGAGTGGGCAGAGATTTTTTGAGCAGGGTGATGTTTGTCATGCTCCCATTGGGTGAGATTCCGGATTAATATCCGTAATATCAATCTCTGCCACCTCGGCACCTCAGCGTTAGAGAGAAAAAAGTCTTGTGTTAGCGGGATAGATTCTGGAGTGAGATGGCGGAGAGTGAGGGATTCGAACCCCCATGCCCTTTCGGACGCCGGTTTTCAAGACCGGTGCAATAGCCATTCTGCCAACTCTCCGCAAGTGAGTCCTGAACAGGGTTGAATCGTACCACGACAAAGCGGCGATTTCAAAATATAGTTTGGAGCGGGTGTAACTATGCCGGATGGCCGGGCTGAGGAGATGATTCTGGAATACCGGTCAATCAGGCTGGTCGGTCTGGGAATTCCGGCGGCGGTGATCTTGATCGCGTACTTCTGGATGGCATTTGATCGAGGCGCGCTGGATCTGTCACGCGTTGTCGTGCACGAAAGCGGCAAATACACACTGGCGGGGACCATCTTCTATTTCAGCCATTTTCTGAGGGAGATACCGACCGATGTGGCGATGGCTCTGTTCCTTGCCGCAGAGCGGCCCGGGACGGCACGACAGGGGAATCGCTCGGTCAGGTTCGGGCTGATGATCTGCGCGGTGGCGCTCTGCGCGGCCGCATTGCTGCAGACCTCGGCGGTTGCCGGGATGAGGTCGGCGATGATGGATCTGCTTCAGTTCCGAACGCGTGACGATCTGGTCGAATACGGTTCTCACTGGCGTTATCACTGGCTGAGCACGATCTGGTTCGGTGTGGCTGTATCGTATCTGAGGGCGATTATCTCCGGAGGCCGGTCGGACAATATCGGAAACAGGATCAGGAAATATGTTCCCTGGCTCTATTTCATCCTGTTAACGGGCATCTTCGGAATATCCGGCAGGATCTTTCTGGATGTCAGGTATGCGGGGCATCAGGCGCGCGAGATCATGACTCACGGTCTGATTACCCTCATGATCGGTCTGGCTCTGATTCTGGTTCCTCGCAGATCAGGAAGGATCACAGGCTGGAAAGCGATTTTTCACGCGGGCGACCGGACGTCAGGGCTGCGAATGGCTCTTCTGGCGGGAATTCCTCTCTATCTCGCGATTATTACTCTGAGCGGCGACGTTATGAGCGAGGGGCAGTCGAAGCTCGGCCCTTCGGCGATGATCGGAGCTCACTTTTTCGAACATATACTGGATTATCTGCTGGTTATGTTGCTGGCCGTGCCGATGAGCGGCTGGCTGGATGCGTTTAACGAAGGGAAAGCCGGATGAAGAGACTGGTCAAACCGATAATCAGTATCGTGATTCTCGCGATACTTTTCTACGTGCTCCCGTTCAGGGAAGTATTGAACGCGGTGCGATCGGTGAATCCGGCGATCTGGTTCGGATCCCTTGGGCTTTTTCTCTTCGGTCATATTCTCGGCGCTATAAAATGGAGATTGATGCTCAGGATCGGCGGGGCGAGACTTGAAGCGCTGACCACGATCAAGTGTTATGCGGCCGGGTTGTTTTCAAATCTCTGTTTGCCGACCGTCGTCGGAGGCGATGTTGTCCGGGCGACACTTGCGGGGCGGGCGACCGGTAAGCTGGAAGCGGTCTTTCTGGGCGGCATAGCCGACAGGCTGATCGATATCTGCGCGACGGGATTGCTGATCCTGGCCGGCGGATTGATCGCAGGCAGCGGACTTCCGGGATGGCAGGGAGAACTGCTCATCCCGGTGATGATCATCATTGCCGGCGCCGCATCGTTTTTCGCTTTCGTCATGCTGAGAAGGTTTCGTTTATGGCCGCGTCCGATCCGGCGCAGATTCATCAGGGTTCTGCGCGTCCTGCAGTCTTATCTGAGAAATCCGGGCAAGACACTTTTGGCGCTCGCATTCTCCGTTTTGATCCAGAGTCTGTTCATAATCAGCAATATCTGGCTGGGACGGAGCATGGGCATAGAGATTTCGAACGCCGCATGGTTTCTGACCTGGCCGCTGGCCAAACTGGCCGGGATGCTGCCGATCAGCGTCGGCGGAATCGGAGTGCGCGATGCGACGCTGACCGCCCTTCTTCAGGGATTCAACGTCCCGGCGGCTCAGGGGCTGGCGGTCTCGCTCTCCTGGCAGTCCGTCCTCATCGTCGGCGGACTGCTGAGCGGCCTGATCTGGATCCTGATCGACCGGTTGTCGAAGAGGACCCTGCAGGTCTCCCCCGGTTCGGCGCTGATTGCCGGCTCTACATCCAAAAACTGATCCATTCTTGAAGGAAAAACAGCCGATCAAATTTGTCTCAGACGCCGTACGTGCGATCGGACCGTACAGATTGTGGATTGCAGGGTGTATTCTCACTCTGCTCGCTACTGTCGTGCGGTTGTATTCATCTTTTTTTCATCTGATTCTGAGGGCCGATGACTCTGTGCCCTTCGATTTCGGGTTGCGGTATATCGAGACGAATGCATGGTTCGGCGGAGATCAGGTTTACGGAGCCATAGACACTGCGGATTACCCGCCCGCCAGCTATGCCATTTTCTGGCCGTTTATGGGATGGCTTTCGCTGCCGGACGCTCAATGGCTCTGGACGATACTATCTTTGATCGCGCTTGCAGTCACCGGTCGACTGCTCGTCAGGGAGTCGGGAGCGAAAATTCTTTCGGAGCGCCTGTTCTTCTGCCTGCTCCCGTTCTCAATCTATCCGACCAATTCGTCGGTAATTGTCGGCCAGCTCCCGACACATCTCCTGCCGGTGATTGCGATCAGTCTGCTGACTCTCGAACGGGGGAAGGGGAGACTTTCGCGAGATATCCTCTCGTCGGCACTGTTCATAATCGCCCTGGTCAAGCCTCAGATCACGGCTCCCTTCTTCCTGATCATGCTCTTCAGGCCGGGGCGCCTGCGTCCGGCGATAATGACCGTCGCGGGATATCTTTCACTGACGATCATTGCGAAGATGTTTCAGCCGTCAGACTGGATCACTCTGCTGAAGGGATGGTCCGGTCAGCGTGACCAGATCAGCTGGGTGTGGGGGCATACCAGCGTCTACACCTGGATGAAGTCGGCCGGCTTGCACGATCTCGCGCTACCGGCATCGCTGCTCTTGCTGACCGGGTTCGCGATCTGGCTGTGGGTGCACAGGAAAGCGGATTTCTGGATCCTGGTCGGCGTGACCGCACTGATCTCGAGATTGTGGATCCACCATCGCGTGTACGATGATCTGATCGTGCTGCTGGCGATGGTTCCGCTCTTCAGGCTGGCAAACAGCAGTGAGTCGACTGACGGCGAGCGCACGACCGGTTATCTGCTCTTCTTTATCAACTGGGTAATATTCATTGCACCTCTCGGCTTTGTGCTGGCGACTGTGCACTATCCGCTGATCCAGTTGCCCGCCAGGGTATTCGTGGCGACCGTCTGGTTGACGACGCTCGGTTATCTCGCCTCCCGCTCGAAAAGATGAGCAAGGGCGGCGAAACAATGTATAATCCCGGCAATATCTGAATAATAATTCCAGCGGCCAACTCTGAGAGTTGCCCGTTCAACACAACAAAGAGGAGTCATATGGGCGCAATGAACCGCAGGGAGTTCGTCAAATCCGCCTCAGCTTCGATCTTTGCCGGACCGGCATTCATTCGAAGTCTGAGGACTCCGGCCCGGATGCCGATTGCATTTTCGACGCTCGGTTGTCCCGGCTGGGAATGGAAGAAGATACTGGAAACGGCATCTCAGAACGGATATACGGCGCTCGAACTGCGCGGAATCCGGAGCGAGATGGATCTTCCGAAAAGCCCGCAGTTCGCGGGCGACATGCTGAAGGAGAGTTTGAAGGACCTGGATGCGCTGGGATTGAAGATCTCAGACCTCGGAGCATCGGCCCGGCTGGGTGAGCCCGACGATGCGAAGCGCGCCGCGCAGTTCGACGAGGCTCGCCGATTCATCGATCTGGCGCATAAATTGAAATCCCCCTACGTCCGGATTTTCGGCGGCAAGCTGGCGGCCGGACAGTCGATGGAGTCGGCAACGGCGCGGATCATCGACGGATTCCGCTCACTGCATGACCACGCGAAGGGGAGCGGCGTGACGCTGATCATAGAATCTCATGACGAATTTACGACCTCTCAATCCCTGCTCGGCATTCTCAAGGCCGTCGATCCCTCAACGGCCGCGCTGCTGTGGGATGCGCATCACACGGTTGTCGCCGGGAACGAGAAGCCTGCCGAAACGTGGAAGCAGCTCGGCAAGTATGTCCGTCACACGCACCTCAAGGATTCCCGCCCGGCCGACAACGGCCGGCGTTACGTCCTCACAGGCACCGGCGAGGTTCCCGTCAGGGAGACCGTACGGGTGCTCGCGAAGGCCGGATATCGCGGCTATTACTGCTTCGAATGGGAGAAGCGCTGGCACCCCGAAATCGAGGAACCGGAGATCGCCATCCCTCATTTCGCCAAAGTCATGAAGGAATACCTGGCCGGGGCGTGATGTCCGATTTCGTCTGAACCAATGGGGCCGAGGCGTCTCCATTGACTTACGCGACTGTCCGGAACAGTCCGGTCGTCGAGGAGGAAATCATGAGCAAAGAGAAGATCACGAGACGCGAGTTCATCGAACGCACGACATTGACCGTCGCATCGGGAGCGGTTCTTCCGGCAGTTCTCGAATCGACGGTCGATGCGCAGACCGGGATGCCTCAGCGCATTCTCGGCCGGACCGGCGTCAAAGTGCCCGTCCTTGCCTTCGGTTGCGGCAGCAGATTTCTGATGTACGAGGATGAGGAGCAGTCGCTTCGCGTTCTGAACAAGGTCATCGACAGCGGCATCACATACCTCGATACGGCGGTCGATTACGGCAAGGGAGCCAGCGAGGCGAGGGTCGGCAAGGTGATGAGGACCCGGCGCTCGGAAGTCTTTCTGGCGACCAAGATTCCGCCCGCCCAGAGAACCCGCGACGGCGTCATGCGCGAAATCGAAGCCAGCCTCAAACGACTGCAGACTGACTATGTCAACCTGCTTCACCTGCATGGCCTGACCGACGAGGCCGATCTGGCGAAGATCGAAGCGAAGGACGGCGCTATTCATGCGCTTTACGAGCTGCGCGAGCAGAAGGTCGCGCGCGCCATCGGCATCACGAGCCACACGGACGGAGCTGTGATGGCGAAGGCGATCGAGCACAACGACATCGACTGCGTCCAGATGGCCATGAACCCGGCCAGAGCGCTCCAGTTCGAGGATCTCGCGCTGCCGGCGGCCAGGAAGAAGAACCTCGGGATCATTCTCATGAAGGTCACCGCGCAGGATCAGCTCGTCGGCCAGGGGCAGGGAAAGGCCGGAATCGAATCGCTGATCCGCTATGCGCTCAGCCTGCCGGTCTCGGCGGCGGTGATGGGAATGCCGAAGGTCAATTTCATCGAACAGAACCTGGCCATCGTCAAGTCCTTCAAGCCGATGAGCCGTAGCGAAATGGAGAGCGTCAGAAGTCAGGTCGCGACGCAGCGCGTGAGCCTCGAACGCTTCTTCCATCATCATCGCGACGGTTGGCCGGCCTGATGTCCCTCGAAAATTCGGCAGCGAACGTCATCTCTTTCGATGCCGTCTCCTACCGGTATCCGGGCGGAGAGCAGGTGCTCGACAGTCTCTCGCTCGAGATCGGACTGGGAGAGACGCTGGCTCTGGTCGGCCGGAGCGGGGTGGGCAAGACGACTATCCTCAGGCTGATCAACCGGCTGATTCTGCCCGATTCCGGCTCGGTGCTGATCGAGGGGCGTTCGACCGCCGAGTGGGATCCGATCAGACTGCGGCGTCGCATCGGGTATGTGCTGCAGGAAGTTGGTCTCTTTCCACATATGACGGTCGGCGAGAACGTCGGAGTGGTGCCGCGGCTCGAGGCGTGGGATGCCGCGAGGATCCGCTCGCGGGTCGACGAGGTGCTCGAACTGGTCGGGCTCGAACCGGCCGGATACCGCGATCGTTATCCGCACGAACTTTCGGGCGGCCAGCGCCAGCGCGTCGGAGTCGCCCGTGCGCTGGCGCTCGATCCGCCGATCCTGCTGATGGACGAGCCGTTCGGCGCGCTCGACCCGCTCACCCGCGCCGAGATGCACCGTGAATTTCATCGGATTCAATCGCGTGTCAGAAAGACGATCGTCTGCGTGACTCACGATATGGGCGAAGCCTTCGCGCTCGGAACCAGGCTCGGCGTACTGTCGGCCGGCCGGCTGGCGGCTCTGGCTGCGCCCGCGGAGATCGCCGCCTCGAAAGATCCCGAAGTCAGAATATTCATCGACGCACTGCCGAATCCGTTCGGAAGGGGCGACCAATGAGACTGATCGAATTCTGGCTCAACAACCGAATCCAGTTTCTGGACGCCATCCTGCGCCATCTCATCCTGGTGGTCACGGCGGTCGGACTGGCGGCCGCGGTCGGTATTCCTCTCGGAGTGCTCGCTCACCGGAGACCGCGGATCGGGAACCCGATCATCTGGTTCGCCAATGTCGTTCAGACGATCCCCAGCCTGGCCATGTTCGGATTTCTGATTCCGGTGCCGCTGATCGGAGGCATCGGGGCGAGGGCCGCTCTGATCGTCCTCTTCCTCTATGCGCTGCTGCCCGTCCTGCGGACGACCGTCAGCGGCCTTGAAAGCGTTCCTCCGCCGGTTCGCGAGGCTGGAATCGCGATGGGGATGACCGACCGGCAGTTGCTGGGAATGGTCGAACTGCCGCTCGCGCGTCCATCCATCATTGCCGGGCTGCGCGTGGCGACAGTCGTTGGCGTGGGCGCGGCGACTATCGCTGCGGCGATCGGCGCGGGAGGGCTGGGAGAGTACATCTTCCGCGGCGTGGCATCGGTCGACGGCACGGTCATTCTGGCCGGCGCCATCCCGGCCGCGCTGATGGCGCTGGCCGCCGATTTTTCTCTCGGCTGGTTCGAGCGGCGCGCCGCATCCCGCCGACCACTCTTCGGACGACGAGCGGCGATCCTCGCCGGCTCGGCGCTCGCTCTGATCGCTGTCTTCAGTCTCATTCCGGAACGGAGCGGAGGCCGGATCGTCGTCGGCTCGAAGAACTTCACCGAACAGGTCATCCTCGGCGAACTGCTGGCGACACTCATCGAACGACGGACAGACCTGGAAGTCGTCAGAAAACTCAATCTCGGCGACACTCTGGTTTGCGAGACGGCGATGCGCGCCGGCGATCTCGATCTCTATGTCGAATATACCGGTACCGCGCTGATGGCAATATTCAAGAAGCCGGTCATCCTCGACAGCGCTGAGGTCAACAGGCGCGTCGCAGCCGATTATGCCGCCACCGGCCGAACCATGCTCGAACCGCTCGGCTTCAACAATACCTACGTCATTCTGATGCGCGGCGCAGATGCTCGCTCGCGCGGAATCGCAACCATCTCGCAGCTCGCCGCGATCTCGCGCGATCTGCGGCCTGGATTCGGCTCCGCCTTCCTCGACCGCGAGGATGGATACAGTGGGCTCGTCACAGCATATGGTCTGCGCTTCGCCGAAGCCCCGCGCGCCATGGACCTCTCGCTCACCTACCGCGCGCTGGCCGACGGGCAGGTCGATTGCATCGCCGGCGACGCCACCAACGGCCTGATCTCGAAACTCGACCTTGTTGCTCTCGAAGACGACAGGCATTATTTCCCGCCGTACATGGCCGTTCCCGTGATCAGAACTGAGGTTCTCACGCGGTATCCCGAACTCGGGCCGATAATCTCTTCTCTCGGCGGAATGATCGGCGATGATGTCATGCGCCGGATGAATTATCAGGCTGATGTGGAGAGAATCGAGCCGAGGGAGATCGTCGGCAGGTTTCTGGAACGTCGCCCGGAACTGACCCCGTAACGTCAGCCGGCTTTCAGTTTTCCGTTCGCCTCGAGGGCGTCGATCAGCAGCGTCGCTCCGATCACTCCGGCCGGCAGCAGGACGATATTCAGCCCCGGGATGATCAGCATCACGTGAGCGGCCAGCCCGAAACCGACCGCCAGTGAGCGATTTCGCCAGAGAATTCTGAGTTTTCTGCCGAGCGGTATGCCGCGGGCCGAGAGCGGAACGTCCAGAAAATCGAGGCCCGCCAGAAACGTCGCCAGTACGAACCACGCGGGCGCCGCAGCCGGGGGCAGCGCCAGCCCGATAACGATCACAGCGACGATGATCAGAGCCTGAAATGAGATCAGCTTGACCCCCTCCAGCATCGCCCGTCTCCATCCCGGCGAGACCCCGAAACCGCTCTGCCCCGTGTTGATCAGATGTGCCCGCCTGCTCAATGTCTCGCTCAGCGGAGCAAGCAGGATTCGGGCCAGTGGCATGTAGAGGAAGTATCCCGCGACCAGCGCGATCAGAAATACGGCAGCCTGCACAAGCACACGTAATCCGCCGATCATCGCCGTGTCGAAGATCAGGCCGATCAGCCAGGCGCTTCCTGCCGCCAGCGAGAAGAGCGCTACGATCGTAAAAACGATCGGGACCAGCGACAGGCCCATCAGCGATCCATGCCGGGCCAGCATCCGGAAGCC
>CALBSU010000170.1 GCA_937967285.1 uncultured Acidobacteriota bacterium | reverse complement strand
AAATATCTTTGCCACCTTGGCGGCCTTTGCGATTCAAATACTTTGCTCTCTTCGCGGCCTTTGCGATAAATCTTCTTTGCGAACCTTCGCGGATCGGCGATTCAACCCCTTTACTTCTTATTCATCGAGGTGTTGCGGCGCCATGACCTCATGGCCAGGTCGGCGGCGTTCGGCATCTCGGTGATGGCGCGCTGAAGCTGGAGATCCAGGTCGGCCACGCCCTGCTGGGCCTTGTCCGTGCCGTAGGCGGCGATCAGGACTTCCTGTCGGATCATCTTCCGCGCCCAGATCAGATACTCGCTGACCTGTGCGGCGGAGACGCCGTAATCGGGATTATCGGCGTAGAACTTCGTGGCGAAGGTCTTGAAGGAATTGAGCACATCGTCGCCGATCTGGAATTCGTTGCCCTTGATGGACGCCTGGTAGTTGATGCCGTTGAGTTTGTACTGCGAGAATCCGTCGACCTCCCCGGAGACGAGCGCCCGGGAGAAGAGAAAGATGCTGTGATAGAGCCTGTTCTGTGTCGTGGTGAAGAAGTCAGCGCTCTCGACCTTGATGTCGGGTTCGATTCCGCCGCCGCCGTAGACGATCCGTCCGAGGTCGGTCTTCTTCTCCTGCGACCGTTTGATGTTCTCGTTCGACTGCGATCCGCGGCGATAGTAATACTCGAAGAGCGATGAATTCGAATAGTCGCGCTGGATCAGGCGGCCGCTCGGAGTGTAGTAATGGGCGATGGTCAGGGTCAGCGCTCCGCCGTTGCTGAGCGGGAAGATGCGCTGGACGAGCCCCTTGCCGAAGCTCGATTCGCCGATGATCAGGCCGCGGTCATGGTCCTGAATGGCTCCGGCAACGATCTCGGAGGCCGAAGCGGTGGCCCGGTCGATCAGCACGACGAGCGGAAAGTTCTCATTCGCGCCGTTCTCCGCGATCGCGTTCTGGTCAAAGTTGCGCCCGGTCCGGCCGCGAACAGAGACAACTGTCTGTCCGCGCTGCAGAAACTGGTCGCAGACGCGGATCGACTGATCGAGGTAGCCTCCGCCGTTGCCGCGCAGGTCGAGGATGAAGCTCTCGGCGCCCTGCTCACGCAAGGTGGCCATGGCGTTGGTCAATTCCTTGCTGGTGGTCGACTGGAAGTTCCGTGTCAGGCCGATGTATCCGATCCGCGGCTTGACCATGTAGACGTTCGGAATCGAGGGAAGCCAGATTCCGTCCCGCGTGATCCTGGTTTTGATCGGCTCAGCCACTCCCGGGCGCCTGACCGTCACTTCGACATCGGTCCCGCGATCGCCGAGCAACTGGCCGCGCACCTTTTCGGAAGCCCACTGGGTCGTATCCTTGCCGTTGACCTCGATGAACTGGTCGCCGTATCGCAGCCCCGCGCGTGCGGCCGGGCTGCCCTCGAACGGTTCGATGACATAGGTCGCCTTGTGGCGCGTCCCGATCTGGGCGCCGATGCCGAAATACTGGCTGTGCTGTTTCTCGTTGAACTCCTGGAAAGCCTTGCGGTCGAGATAATCCGAATGAGGATCGAGCGATTTGAGCATCCCCTGGATGGCAGCCTTGGTCAGCGTCTCATGGTCGGTCTCGATGATATAGTTCTCGCGGATGATGTCCATCGCGGTCTGATACTGACCCGAGATCTGCTGCCTCGTCGTCTCCTGCTGAGCGCGGGCGAATGGCGCGTAGATCGCTCCGGCAACCAAAGCCAGAGCGCAAAGTCCGAGAAATGCCGATTTCATTCTGCCGATCTTCACTGGATACTCCCTCTGTAAAACTGTGATTACTCCCCGGCGAAACCCGATTAACCGGGCGTGATTCGTCAGAAATATCTATCCATAGTAAACGCTCAGAAAAGTTAGTCAAGCGGGCCGGCAGTCTGGTTTGACATTTTAATCGGGGCGCTGAAAACCGTCCGAAAACAAATAATTGATCTGACGGACGGATTCCTGATACATTCCACGGGCCTGAAAAAGAGACGACATACCACGGGAGAAATAATGAAGATGACTGGACTTGCGAAGAGCATCATTCTTGCGGGATTCATGGCGGTCGCGGCGGTCTCGGCGCTGACGGAAATCCGGTCGGCGGGAGCGGCCGACGATCGGGCAGCGTCGACGAGAAGCGGGGGCGAGAGGGCGCCGCGGAAGAAGGCGCAGGCCGTTCCGACATTCAGCAAGGAGGTTGTCCGGATCTTCCAGAAGAGCTGCCAGACCTGCCATCACCCGGGCGACATCGCGCCCTTTTCCCTGATGACCTGGCAGGAATCGCGTCCGTGGGCGAAGTCGATCAGGGAGAAAGTTCTGCTGCGAGAGATGCCTCCGTGGAAGCCGGTCGCCGGGTGCGGGGATTTCCAGGATGCCCGCGGGCTGACCGATGAGGAGATCCAGACGATCGTTGCCTGGGTCGACGGCGGCTCGCCCGAGGGAGATCCGGCGGATCTTCCCGCTCCGCTCGAATTTCCCGACGGATGGTCGCTCGGCGCGCCGGACCTGGTTGTGGTCAACAACGAATCCTACACACCGCCGACGCAGGGCGACATGTACCGCTGCTTCAGCGTACCGGTCGGCGATCTGCGCGGCGACCGGTGGGTCAGCGCGATCAGCGTCAAGCCGGGCAATCCGCGGATCGTCCATCACGTCATCGTCTATCCCGACAACAACGGCGTCTCGGCGCAGCTCGATGCGGCCGATCCGGGGCCGGGCTACACATGTTTCGGCGGGCCGGGATTCTCGACGACGGACTTCATGGGCGGCTGGGCGCCCGGTTCGCGCGGCTACTTCGCGCCCGACGGGATCGGCATTCCGCTCAAGAACAATTCGCGGGTCGTCATCCAGGTCCACTATCATCCGACCGGCGAGGCCGAGACCGATCTGACTCCGGTCGGGCTCTACTTTTCGAAGAAGCCGGTCACCAAGCGGCTGCAGGTGCTGCCGCTGGTCAATCAGACCTTCGCGATACCGGCCGGAGCTAAGGATTACGAGGTGACGGCTTCATACGATGTGCTGCCGTTTCTGTCGGCGAAGATCTGGGCGCTGACGCCGCACATGCACCTGCTCGGTCGCAAGATCAAGGTCGAGCTGACGCGCCCCGGAGATCCGTCGCCGAACTGTCTGATCCGGATCGACGACTGGGACTTCAACTGGCAGGGAACCTACCTGCTCAAGGACGGTTTCGCGGTCCCCGGCGGATCGAACATCAAACTGACCGCCGTTTACGACAACTCTGCCGGTAATCCGCTCAATCCGAACAATCCGCCGAAGGTCGTGCGCTGGGGCGAGGAGACGACCGACGAGATGGCTCTGGCGTTCGTCGGTTTCACGCTCGATTTCGAGTCGTTCCCGCTCTCGACGCCGACGCTGGCCGAGGTCTCTGTCGACGCTTCCGGCAATCTCGTGGCCAAAGGCGCCGGGTTCACCGCGGGCGCCGACATCGAAATCAACGGCCATTCACTGCGCGACACCGCGGCCCAAACGCAGTCCACGACGCTCACTTCGGCGCAGTTGTGGAAGGTCTACGCCGCGCCGGGGCAGCAGGTCAATGTCACAGTCATCAATCCCGACGGCGTGAGGACCTCCGCCAGGCCTTTCATCAGGGCAGGTCAGGCCGGATCCCTGGCTGCCGTCTCGGCCGCCAACTACTCGCCGCAGGCCGTTGCGCCGGGATCGATCGTAGCCGCCTTCGGCAACGGTCTGGCTTCGGGGCTGATCGTTGCCGATACCGTGCCGCTCCCGACCACGCTCGGCGGGACAACGGTCAGAGTCAACGGCCAGCCGGCTCCGCTCTTCTTCGTCTCGCCGGGACAGATCAACTTTCTCGTCCCGCAGGGCACCCTGACCGGAAACGCGGTGGTCGAAGTCGAGTTCGGTTCCACCGTCTCGCGCGGCGCGGCTTCGCTTGTCGGCATGGCGCCGGCGATCTTCACCGCCAACGCCCAGGGAACCGGCGCTCCGGCCGCGGTCGCCACGAAGGACGGCGTCGTCTACACCAGCGTCGGGAACCCGGACGGCGCCCCCGTCGGCATCGATCCGCTCGATTATCTGGTCCTCTTCGGGACAGGCTTCCGCGGCGCCTCGATCACCACCATCGAGATCACCATCGGAGGCGTCAACGCTCCTGTCCTCTATTCGGGAGCGCAGGGCGGCTTCGCCGGGCTCGATCAGATCAATACTCAGATCCCCCCCGGACTCAAGGGGCTGGTGGATCTGGTCGTCTCGATCAACGGTAAACAGGGCAACCCGGTCAAACTCCTGATCAAATGAGAAAGCCGGCCGTAAAAAAGATCTCCAGACCACGCCCCGACCCGATCGCCGTCGATGCGGGCGGCGTGGCCTGGATCGACGGCACCAGGGTCAAGGTGATCGAGATCGTCTTCGACAAACTCGCCCGCGGCGGAACCGCACGCGAGATAAAGGCGCGGTTCCCCGGCCTCACCCTGCGCCAGATTACCGCAGCGCTCAAATATTTCAGGGAAAATCAGGATGTCTTCAGATCGGAAGTGGAGAGACGCTGGCAGATGATCAGTCAGCTCGGTATCCGCGACGCCGACTCGCCTTTCCAGCGCAGACTGAAATTACTGACGAAAAAATAGCAGCAACGTATAGAGTACCGCCTTCAGGCGGGTTTTTCGATCAAGTCAAAAACCCGCCTGAAGGCGGTACTCCATGCTTTTATCGAAGCCTCTCGTCCTTGGAGATCTGGCCGTCGAGGATCGAGACCACGCGATGAGCGTGCGCGGCGATGTCGTGTTCGTGGGTGACCAGGATGATGGTGTTCCCCTGCTCATGAAGATGCTCGAAGAGCTGCATGATCTCTTCCGAGGTCTTCGAATCGAGGTTGCCGGTCGGCTCGTCGGCCAGGATGATCGACGGGTTGTTGACCAGCGCCCGGGCGATCGCCACGCGCTGCCGCTGACCGCCGGAGAGTTCGTTCGGCTTGTGGGTCATGCGGTTGGTCAGCTCGACGGCATCGAGCGCGCGCTTGGCCCTTTCGATGCGGTCCGAGGCGGGGATGCCGCTGTAGATGAGCGGCAGCTCGACGTTGTGGAGCGCCGTGGCCCGGGGCAGGAGATTGAATGTCTGGAAGACGAAACCGATCTCCTTGTTCCGGATGTGCGCCAGTTCGTCGTCGTCCATTGCCGAGACGAGCTTGCCGTTGAGCCAGTAATCGCCGCGGCTCGGCGTGTCGAGGCAGCCGATGAGGTTCATCAGCGTCGATTTGCCGGATCCCGAAGGCCCGATGATCGCGACGTATTCGTTGCGCTTGATCTCGAAGCTCACTCCGCGAAGGGCGTGGATCTCCTCGTCGCCCATGACATAAGTCTTCCAGAGGTCGCTTGTCCGGATCAGCGCCTCGGTCTGAGTGCGCGATCTCTCGTCGTTCATCAATGCAGTCGATCGTTCGTTTTCAAGCATCGCAGCTACCGTCATCTGTCCTTCCTCGTTTCCCGGTCTCCCGGGCCTGGATCGCCGGCGATCACTTCGTATCGCCGGCCTTCTTGTTCTTGTCCTCGCGTTTGATCGCCTGGTCGTTCTTGAGGGTGCGCAACTGCCGGTACGGGCCGATGACCAGTTCCTGTCCCTCTTTCAGACCCTTTGTGATCTCGATGTCGTTCTCGCCGGTGATGCCGGTTTCGACTGGCGTGAAGATGCTCTTGTTGTTCTGAACGATGAAGACGCCCTTGACCGGCTTGCGGTCCTTCTGCGGCGCGCCGTCCTTTTCAGGCTGCGGATCGCGCTCGACCAGAGCCTGGAGCGGCACGGCGATCGCGTTCTCACGCTGATCTGTCGTGATGACGGCCGTGGCCGACATACCGGGGCGCAGCCGGTTGCGGACCTCATCGCTCATCCCTGTCAGCCTGATGACCACCTTGAAGTCCTTGGCTTCCTGCGATCCGGCCACCGTCGTCTGGGCGATCGTCTGTCCGGTTCGCGTCACGGCTGAAGCGGCCTTCTCCACGACATCGCCGATGATCTCCTGATCTCCCAGGGCATCGACCTTGACCTTCGCCTTCTGTCCGACCGCGACGCTGGCGATATCGGTCTCGTCAACCCTCACCTCGACGTTGATCACCGACATATCCGCGATGATCAGCAGCGGCGTCGACTGGAAGTTCGCGATCGCGAAAGTGCCGACCTGAACGATCGGGCCGACCACGACGCCGTTGATCGACGCATACTGTGTCGTTCTGCGCAGCAGATCAGACTGCTGCTCGAGGTTCGCCCGCTGCTGAGCCACCCGCGCCTCAGACGATTTGAGCGCCGCCTTCGACTGCTCGATCCGGATCTCTGCGTCGCGCACCTGTACTTTCGCCTGTTCGACGCGCGCCTTGGCCGCCGCCACCGCCGCATTGGCCGAATCGAATCTCAGCTTGGCCGTGTCATATGACGACCGTGAAATGATCTCCGCTTCCAGCAGATTGGCGTTCCGCTTCAACTCTATCTCCGCGTTGTTGCGGTCGACAACCGCCCGGTCGAGATCGGCCTGCGATGTCGTCAGAGCCGCTTTCGCCGTGTTGACCGCATTCTCGGTCGCCGTCAGCGAAGCCATCTGATTCTGCATGTCCGCCTGCGTCGCGCGCAGCGAAGCCTCCTGCGCTGAAGTGCTCGATGCCAGCTGCGTCGGATCGACCCTCAGCAGCGGCTTGCCCTTGGCTATCTGATCGCCTTCCTTCACGAAGACATCCGTCACGCGCCCCGATACTTCCGCCGTCAGATTGATGAACTGAATCGGCCGCACTTCGCCGTTCGCCGTCACCTTCGACTCGAGCATCTTCTTCCGCTCGACCTTCGACACCTGCACCTCGGGCAGATCGCCGCGACCCTTGAAAACATTGAACAGTATTACGGCCAGGATGATGATGCCGACCAGTCCGCCGATGATGAATTTGTTTCGCTTTGAAACCGCCATGTGTTTCAGCTCCCTCCGAATCTGTGGTTCGCGTCACATCTCCTGCTGACTTGTAAAGGTATTAAAAAGGCAGTTTTACACTCCAGCATTTCAGTCTTGTGTGATCGCCTCCGTATACGATCCCGCTACTCCCCTTGTTTCAAAAGAGTAGAAATTTATTAAATTTCATTGTAAGTATTCAAAAGCTCATTGAACAAGCCGCAGCCCCCATATCAGAAAAGATTTTTCAATTATTTTTTTGAAATCCGCGAATACTCCATTCAGCTTAAACGGCGCTCGCGATCATCTATTAACAGGCAAGTCGAGAATCATTAGAATCCCTGTGTTTTCTAATACTTATTGGCTGATAATATGGTTGTAATGGGGCAGTCAAGTGTGTATAATCCCGGGCAGCCTGAGGATCGAATCGGCGGCTTGCCTCACCATTCCGAACCATTCCGGATGGTTGTCGTCAATAAAAAAGATAATGTCGGTCATGCTGGATGCATGTCCTGAACGACTATCGGGCGATCACTGGAACCGCAGCAACGCGCATATCAAGATGCGTTCGGAGCGCCTCACGAAAAACGCTCCACGGCTACAGTGCTGATAACGTATAAAACAAATTCGTTGCCGGACAATTTAATAATTAAGGTGCCGTGGGACGGGTGAATTGCCGTCCGCAATGTGCGCCGACAGAACGCGATACTGTTCTTTTTCCGACTGAGCGAGATGCTTGAGATCGAGCCGGTGTATCCGGTTATCCCCGTAGGTCTCAATGACAGTCGTCTGATTGCCTGTGCCCCCAATGTACAAGGCGACGACTGATCGCTCGTCAGGCGGACAATCGAAAATTTCATAATTCATGCGAGGTTAGGCGTCCCCCGGCGTTTAGCGAGATTCCGGCTCTTCGCCTCACAGTTTCGAAGAGCATAGCCAGAGGAGGAAACGTTGAAACTCAGATTATTAATGATCGCTGTGCTGATCGTGGCAGGGATCGGTCTGATCAGCTGGAAGGTCGACCTGAGGACTTTCGGTCAGGACGCGCCGGATGTCGTCTATCCGAGTCCGGTCGGCGAGATAACATTGCCGACGGTGAACGGGACGGCAGGGACGCTCGGAGTCGATTATCAGCTGGCGAGGCTGGAGTTCGGTTTCGCATCGAACGTGCCGATCGTCGGCGACCTGGCCGGCGACACGGGAAACGGCTTCAGTGACCGGTACGATTTCGAGAATCTGAACGCCTTCGGCATTCCGCAGGCCGCCAATGAGGTCGGTGATCGCGACAGTCTCGATCCGGCCAATGCGGTGCTGATCGGAGGAATGATCAAGAATCCCGGATTCAGGTTCGTTCACATCGGGACGCAGCCTTTCGTCTGGCGAGTCGGCGAGCAGAACGATCGGGTACACGCCCAGGAGGTGACGGTCTTCACCTCGATCGACCACCTCTTCGATCCCGAGATTCCGGGATACGGTCCGAACCGGATGAATCCGCCTCCGGGCGGGCTCGGGAACGTCCTTCTCGAGGCGTGCGAGTTCACGGTCTTCGGGACCAATGATCTGGCTGAGGCCGAGGTCGCCGCGCGGACGATGGGATATTTCGGACGCGGGGGGACGGGAGTTCTGCCTTCCAACGGCAAGTGGTTCAGGGCGAGCCTGACAAAGGTCTTCGCCGAGGGCTTCAAGGACTTCAACGGCAAGAGCCCGTTCGATCCGGCGGCCGACGGTTCGATGCCGTCCGCTCAGGAGAGCGACGATTTCGCATCGCAGTGGGAGTTCCGCGACCAGAACGGCAATCCGGTTCCGGTCAAGTACGTCGCCGTTTACGCCAATCGGACGCGCGACGAGAAGTTCTATCGCGCCGATCGGTTCGGCAACATCCCGGGCAACCTGGCGCAGAGCAACGAGGCCGAGATCGATGCCGTCGGATACAAGGCGGTCATTCTGCCCGAGCGGGCTGAGATCTCCGGTCGCGTCATCGACGACAAGAACGGCAACAGCCGGATCGATCCCGATGAGCAGCCGATTCCCGGCGTGACCGTCTCGCTGACGCAGAACGGCAACGTCATCGCCACGACGACGACCAACGCCGGCGGCGCGTATGAGTTCAAGGAGGTCCTGCCGGGCAGTTACCGCGTGGTCGAGACCAACCTGCCGGGTTACATCGACACCGGCGTGTTGCCGGGCGACGGGAACGTTGCGATCGACGTCAATACCATCGCGGCGGCTCTGGTGGCGGGTCAGAAGAGCACCGAGAACAACTTCCTCGATGCGATTCCTCCGCAGCCTCCGGCGCGGGTCTGCACGCCCGCCTGCTACAACAGCGTCGATATGTGGATCATCTTCGATTTCGCGAGGCAGGCCGTTTACGACCAGGCCGGCGGGATCGGCAACATCTTCATCCTCTCGCTCAATCGCGGTGCGATGAGCGACGATGAGGTTCTCAACGCGCTGATGGGGATGGACACGCCGCAGGCTCGGCTCGAGGCCCAGTTCGTGGCCGCCCAGCTCAACGCCGCGAGCTATCCGCAATCGGTCTTCAACCGCGCGACCTGCTTCTATAACGGTCCGAACGTCTTCGTCAAAATCCCCGGCGATCCGCGCCTGATCGACCTGCTCGTCCAGGCTCGCGCGATCTACGGCACCGGAGACGATATGGAGGTCGAGATGCTGGCGTTGAATCTGGAACTCTTCAACAACATCACCGCCACCATGGGGATCCTCTGTCCCTTCGCGGATCCCTGATCAAGGGTTTGCGGGGCCGCCTGGCCGGTCCCGCAATTCAGCATTAATCGCTGCAACTGGCCGCCGGTCTCGCGATCGGCGGCTTTCTTGCGCGCTTAAATACAGTGGAACAAAAGTTTTTTTTGGATTTTGACGCCAAGGCGCCAAGACAGCCAAGATGGATCTATTGATATAATTGCTCCGGTTTCCTCCGTTGCAGCCTTCCCTTGGTCTTCTATTCTTGGCCTTCTTGGTTTCTTGGCGTCAAAATCATGGAGCATTTTGTTCTCAGCGTATTCAATCTCGAATTATTCGTGATGATTTCGTGGAGTCAGGCGATTAATATGCCGGCATGGATAACAGAGAGGGATCGATGTATCGCGAGATCAACTCGCTCGATGAACTGAATACGGCGCTGGAGGGAAGTCATGACCGTCCGGCGATCTTCTTCAAGCACAGCATAAGTTGCGGTGTCAGCACGCGCGCGCTGGCGGAGTTCCGCCGCTATCTCGAAGAGGCCGGCGCGACGCCGGTCGACCATTATCTGATCGTCGTTCAGACGGCGCGTCAGGCGAGCGACAGGCTGGCAGGGCTGATCGGAGTGGTCCATGAATCGCCGCAGGCGATCATCGTCAGGGAAGGGCGCGCGGTCTGGCACGACTCCCATCTCGCGCTCAAATCAGGCGCGATCCTCGAAGCCGTCAGATCGGCCGCCGGATGAATCATTCGTGGTGGAGCAGGCCGGTCAGTCCGCCGCGCCGTTCCTTCCTCTCGTACACCTGCAGGATCAGCTTCGAGACCAGGCCCGTCCATCCGGTCTGATGGCTGGCTCCGAGCCCCGCGCCGGTATCCCCGTTGAAATATTCGTAAAAGAGCAGGCAGTCCTTCCAGTTCGGATCGTTCCTGAATCTGTCGCTTCCGCCGTTGACCGGCCGGTTGCCGGAAGCGTCGGGCTGGAAGATGCTGATCAGTCGCCGCGAGAGATCCTCCGCCACCTCCCTGAGCGTGACCTCTCTGCCCGAACCGGTCGGGAACTCGACGCGGAAATCATCGCCCAGATAGTAATGGAATTTCTGCAGCGATTCGATGATCAGGTAGTTGACCGGGAACCAGATCGGGCCGCGCCAGTTCGAATTGCCGCCGAAGAGACCGGTCTGCGATTCTGCCGGCTCGTAGCTGACACGATGCTCGTTGCCTCCCAGGTTCAGGCTGTACGGATGCGTCAGGTGATAGCGCGAGAGGGAACGAATGCCGTGGGGCGAGAGAAACTCCCGCTCGTCGAGCATATATCCGAGTACCGATTTGAGACGCTGCCGGTTGACGAGCGAGAGGAACCTCCGGATATTGGTCGGAGTCGTCATCGTCTCGATGTGATCGCTGAATTCCGGAAGGTTGTCGATGAACCACTGCATCCGCCGCTTGAATCCCTGCAGCTTGTCGATCAGCTCCGAATCCAGCGTCTCGACGGCGAAGAGCGGAATCAGGCCGACCAGCGATCGAACGCGCATCGGAAAATTCCGGCCGTCGGGCATGTGCAGAACGTCGTAGTAGAAGCCGTCGCGCCGGTCCCACAGCTCTATCCCCATACCGCCGATATCGTTCATCGCCCGCGAGATGAAGACGAAATGCTCGAGGAACTTCGAGGCGACGTCCTCATAGGCGGGGTTCTGCTTCGACAGTTCGAGCGCGATGATCATCAGATTGAGACAGTACATCCCCATCCAGCTCGTCCCGTCCGCCTGCTCGATGAAGCCGCCGGTCGGCAGTTTCGCGCTCCGGTCGAAGACTCCGATGTTGTCGAGACCGAGGAAGCCGCCCTCGAAGATGTTGTTGCCCTGCGTGTCTTTCCGGTTGACCCACCAGGTGAAGTTGAGCAGCAGCTTGTGGAAGACGCGCTCGAGAAACTGCCGGTCGGTCCGTCCGTGATGTTTCTGTTCGATCTTGTAGACCCGCCACGCCGCCCAGGCGTGGACCGGAGGATTGACGTCGCCGAAGGCCCATTCGTAAGCCGGAAGCTGGCCGTTCGGGTGCATGTACCACTCACGGAGCAGCAGGATCAGCTGCTCCTTGGCGAAGTCCGGATCGATCAGCGCGATCGGGATGCAATGAAAGGCGAGGTCCCACGCCGCGTACCAGGGGTATTCCCACTTGTCCGGCATCGAGATCACGTCCTTGTTGAAGAGGTGCTTCCATTCGCGGTTCCGGCCGCGCTGCCTCACGCGCGGGGGCTCCGGCTGTGAGGCGTCCCCCCTCAACCAGCGCCGGATGTCGAGGTGATACCACTGCTTGCTCCACATCAGCCCGGCGAACGACTGCCGCGTGATCCGCTTCAGGTCCTCGCTCAGCCCCGCCGGCGCCAGGCGGTCGTAAAATTCGTCGGCCTCGGCCATCCGCTGATTGAAGACCTCAGCGAAATCCGGTCCGAACGATGCGCCCGCCGGTTCGTTCGGCGTCAACCGCAGTCTGATGACCGCCGATCCTCCCGGATCCAGATCCAGCGCGTAGCGCGCAGAGAACTTCGTTCCCGCTCCGGCCGGATTGACCGCGTCGATCTTCCCGTTGACGATGTAGTCGTTGATCCCGTCCTTGACGTACGGTGAATCGTAGGCCTCGAGGTTGTTCCCGCCGTAGAGCCGTTCGAGATTGGTCTCGTTCTCGGTGAAGAGCAGCTCGGGCGTCCCCTCGCAGACCAGCCATCTCAGCGGCATCTCGAAATGTCTGATCCTGATCGATTCGCATCCGGCAGCGGGGGACTGCTCCCTTCTCATCTTCGGCCTGCGTATGTCCGACCCCCACGCCCAGGTGTTCCGGAACCATGCCGTCGGCAGCAGCTCCAGATGCGCCCTCTCCGGCCCCCTGTTGAAGACGCTGATCCTGATCAGTATCTCCTCGACATCAGCCTTGGCGTATTCGACCTCCACGTCGAAGTACCGGTTCCCGTCGAAGACGCCCGTATCCTCCAGTTCGTACTCGGGCCCGCTCCGCCCGCGCCGCTGAGTCTCCCGCACCAGATCCTCATACGGATATGCCGCCTGCGGATACTTGTAGAGATACTTCATGTACGAATGCGTCGGCGTCGAATCGAGGTAGAAGTAGACCTCCTTGACATCCTCGCCGTGATTCCCCTCCGGGCCAGTCAGCCCGAAAAGGCGCTCCTTCAGTATCCGGTCCCGCCCGTTCCACATCGCCACGGCGAAACAGAGCATCTGATTCCGGTCGCAGATCCCGGCTATCCCGTCCTCGCCCCAGCGGTAGGCCTTCGAACGCGCCAGTTCATGCGGAAAGTAGTCCCAGGCCGTACCGTCGGCAGAGTAGTCCTCGCGGACGGTTCCCCAGGCGCGCTCGCTCAGATACGGCCCCCATCGCTTCCAGTGGGCCTTCCGCGTCCGCGCCTCTTC
>CALBSU010000169.1 GCA_937967285.1 uncultured Acidobacteriota bacterium | reverse complement strand
CACCACGGAGATCACCACGGCAAGCCGCACGAATCGCCCGCCTCGATGTGGGTTCCGCTCGCGGTCCTGGCCGTTCTTTCAATCGTCGCGGGATTCGTAGGAGTTCCGAAGGCTCTCGGCGGCTCGAACCATTTCGAGCACTTCCTCGAACCGGTCATCGCCCACGTCCAGACGGTCGATCACGGTCACGAAGCTGCAACGGCGGCGGCGGAGGGCCATGCGGCCGAGGCCGCCCACGACACGACGACGGAACTGGCATTGACGGGACTCTCGGTCCTGCTCGGATTCATCGGCATCGGCATCGGATTCGGCGTCTTCAATCGCAATCCTCTGAAGAAGATGCCGACCGTGCTCGAGAACAAATATTATGTCGACGAATTTTACGATGCTTCGGTGATCGGACCGATCGAACACACTTCACGGGACCTGCTCTGGAAGGTGGTCGACGTCAAGATCATCGACGGTTTCGTCAACGGGGTCGCGCGAATGTTCTCGGACCTGGCCAATCTGCTGCGCTATACCCAGACCGGTTATGCGCGCAATTACGCGGCCATCATTCTGATCGGAGCGATCATTGTGATCGGATATTTCGGATACATCGCCATGCGGTAGGGCGGATGTCGGCCCACTTTTTCAGATTACGCAAGATATGAAACTCATCACCATAGTCACATTTCTCCCGCTGCTCGGCGCCGTCGCCCTCTTCTTGCATGGTGTCTTCTGGGCATCGCGCGGAACGTCCGGGGAGAAGCTCGACGAACAGTATCGCTGGATCACGATCTTCTTCACGGTCCTCACGTTCGTCGTCTCGCTTCTGATTCTGCCCGGATTCGACAGTTCGATCGCCGCGCCGCAGATGGTCGAGAAGCACGACTGGATCACCTCGTTCGGCGTCCAGTATTTCGTCGGCATCGACGGGATCAGTATCTGGCTGGTGCTGCTGACGACATTCCTGATGCCGCTTTCGGTCATCGCCAGCTGGCACGTCACGAAGAGAGTCCGCGAGTACATGATCTTCATGCTCGTGCTCGAGACGGGGATGCTCGGCGTCTTCGTCTCATTCGACATGTTCCTCTTCTACCTCTTCTTCGAGATCACGCTGATCCCGATGTACTTCCTGATCGGAGTATGGGGCGGGGAACGGAGGATCTACGCTGCGATCAAGTTCTTCATCTACACGGTCGTCGGCAGTCTCCTCATGCTGATCGCGATCATCGCGATCTACCTTTACAACGGCGGCATGTCGTTCGACATCGTCGAGATCACCAACAACATCGCGACCGGGCGGACGGTGATTCCGGGCGGGGTCAAGTTCTGGCTCTGGATGGCGTTCGCGCTTGCCTTCTTCATCAAGGTTCCGCTCTGGCCGCTGCATACGTGGTTGCCGGATGCGCACGTCGAGGCTCCGACCGCCGGTTCGATCATTCTGGCGGGCGTGCTGCTGAAGATGGGGACCTACGGTCTGATGCGTTTCAACCTGCCGTTCTTCCCGGACATCTCGCGCGAGATGGCTCCGTGGGTGATGGCTTTCGCGGTGATCGGAATCATCTACGGCGCACTGGTGGCGATGGTCCAGCCGGATATGAAGAAGCTGGTGGCCTACTCATCGGTCAGCCATCTCGGCTTCGTGGTCCTGGGCATATTCGCCTTCACCGAGACGGCCATGCAGGGCGCTCTCTATCAGATGCTCAACCACGGCATCTCGACGGGCGCGCTGTTTATGTGCGTCGGTATGATCTATGAACGGCGGCATACCAGGCAGATCGAGGATTTCGGCGGAGTGGCGACTCCGATGCCGAATTTCTCGACGATGTTTATGATCATCTCGCTCTCGTCGCTCGGCCTGCCGCTGCTCAACGGATTCATCGGAGAGTTTCTGATTCTGATCGGAACGTTCTCGTCGGATGTTCCGTACGCGAAGATGTTCGCGGTGCTCGGAGCGACGGGCGTAATCCTGTCGGCGGTCTATCTGCTCTGGATGCTCCAGCGGGTGATGTTCGGCAGGGTGACGCGGCGCGAGAACGCAGAGCTCGAGGACATCACGCTCCGCGAGAAATTCGGGCTCATCCCGCTGGTTGCGATGGCGATCATCATGGGCGTGATTCCGATGATGTTCCTGAGGAGCACCGAGAAGTCGGTCAACAGCGTCCGCGAGATAGTGGTCGGTAAACTGGAGAGAGTGGCGGTAACAATTCAAAAGGATTAACCGGTGTAAGCAGGCCGGTCAACATCGACAGACATGCAACTCGAAAACCTGGGTCTCTATTACTGGGCAATCGCCCCTGAAATCATCGTCTCGGTCGTTGCCGTGATCATCATGATGGTCGATGCGTTCTCGGCGCGCGGGGCTCGAAAGCTGAACGCCGGAATCGCGCTGGTCGGACTGGTTGCGACGCTCATCTCGGTGATCATGCTCGAGCGTCTCGGGACGGGGAGCTACTTCTCCGGAATGGTGGTGATCGATCCGATCCGCATCTTCTTTTCGGTGACGATCCTGCTGGCGGCCATCGTGGCGACACTCATGGCGAGCCAGTTTCTGAAGGACGAAGGCCTGCCGCCGGGCGAATTCTTTTCGCTGCTCCTGTTCGCGACGGCCGGAATGCTGCTGCTGGCGGCGGCGGGCGACCTGGTGACGGTCTTTCTGGGACTCGAGATCGCCTCGATCACGTCGTATGTGCTGGCCGGCTATCGCCGCTACGATCTGCGATCAAACGAATCCTCGCTCAAATACTTTCTACTCGGATCCTTTTCGACCGCTTTCCTGCTCTACGGAATGGCGCTGACCTACGGCGCGACGGGTTCGACCAACATCCAGAAGATCACTTCGGCGATCGCTTCGGGTCAGGTCACCTATCCGGCGCTGCTGCTGGTCGGTGCAGGCATGATGATGGTCGGTTTCGGATTCAAGATCGCGAGCGCGCCGTTCCATCTGTGGACTCCCGATGTCTACGAAGGGGCTCCGACGATCGTCACCGGGTTTATGGGCGCCGGGCCGAAGGCTGCAGTCTTCGCGGCGTTTCTGCGTGTCTTCGCGGTCGGTTTCGGACCGCAGGACAGTCCGATCGGAGTTCAGCTTCACTCTGGCTGGGTGACTTCGCTGGCCGTCATCGCGGCTCTGACGATGACGATCGGCAATGTGATCGCGCTCTCGCAGAAGAACATCAAACGGCTCCTGGCATACTCTTCGATCGCCCATGCCGGATACGCGCTGGTCGGATTCCTGACGGGCGATTTCGCGCCTGTTGCATTCTACATGCTCGCATACAGCCTGATGACGCTCGGAGCCTTCGCGGTCATCCAGCTTCTTGCCCGGGCGGGCGATCAGCGGACCGAGATAGCAGAGTATGCCGGCATCGGCTTCGAGGTGCCGGCGCTCAGTTTCCCGCTGGCGATATTTCTGCTCAGTCTGGCGGGGATCCCGCCGACAGCCGGATTTATGAGCAAGTTCTACATCTTCAGATCAGCGTGGGACATGAATCCGGAACTTCGCTGGCTGGTTCTGGTGGCGGTCATCAACAGCATCATCTCGGTCTATTACTATCTCTATCCGATCGTGATCATGTTCTTCCGCCCGCTGGTTCCCGGTTTCATCAAGCCGCGGATCGCCGGCCTGACGATGGTGGCGCTGATCCTGACGGTCCTCGGCACCTTCTACCTCGGAATCCTGCCGAACGGCCTCATGAATGCCATGACGAAGCCGGTCGCCGTGGTTTCGCAGATTACAGGCAGGTAGGGCTTCATCATTACCGACTCACGACGCCGGCGCCCGGAATGTGCGCCGGCGTCACTCTTTTCGGCTGAAACGTCAATCAATCGGTATGCCGAATCCGATCATATATCTTCTTATTCTGTTCATCCTGCCTGTGCAGAGCCGGTTGGCGCCGCATCAGGATCCTCGCCCGCAGGAGACCATTCGAGTCGATACCTCTCTGGTCACACTGCCGGTGATCGTCAAGGATCCGCTTGGCCAGTTCGTGCAAGGGCTGTCGCAGAGGGACTTCAGGATTCAGGAGGACGGCATCGAGCAGCAGATCGCCTACTTTTCCGTGACCGACGAGCCGGTCAACGTCGCGCTCCTGCTGGACGCCAGTCCGAGCACGAAGGAGTGGATGGACGCGACGCGAAAATACGCGACTGAATTCATCAAGCTGCTCAGACCGCAGGACAGGGTGCTGGTGGTCGCTTTCGGCGAACGTGTGACGTTCTCAGGTGATTTCACTTCCAACCGCAGGGAGAGCGGACGCGCGATCGGGTCGATCAGGAGCGGCATCGCGACCGCTCTCTATGACGCGATCGAGATGACGATCAGGGAAAAGTTCAGTGCGATTCAGGGGCGCAAGGCGATGGTCGTCTTTACCGACGGCGATGATTCCTGGAGCCGGCGCTCCACGGCTGAAAGCGCTCTTGAAGCGGCCGTCGATTCCGGCATCCCATGTTACGTCGTCCAGTACTGGCAGAACCCGCGAGGCAGCCGGTTCCTGCCGCTGCTGGCCTATCTCACCGGCGCTCTGCACATGCCCGCGCCTGAAACCGGCAGCGCGAGAGAGGCATTCAGATCGGTCTCCGGGGAACTCCGCAACCAGTACACGCTCGCTTATTACCCGCTCCGTGAGGGCAGGGACGGGGAATACCGGAAAGTAGCTGTCTCGGTCGACCGTCCCGGAGTCCGAGTCCGGACTCGTCAGGGCTATCGCAGCTCGGCCCGCCGTTGATTCGACTCCCGGCGATCGTTACTTCACTCGACGCGAATCGGATTCGAATAGATCCACGGACGCATCTCACCGCCGACCGGCAGCCAGATCTCTGCCCGGTAGACGCCTCGCTCACTCAGGCCGTGTTCGAGCCTGTCAGTCTGCCGCTCGACGATCACCGCGCCGTCCCGGTAGAGCCTGACCGTTCCAGCCACCGGCGCCTCGAGCAGCAGTTTCAGACCTGTCGACGTTTTAACAGTATCTCCCATCGATCCGACGATCCTGCCTCCGCTGCGGGCGACTAAACTGAAGCCGGTCGGGTCGCAGAGCCAGTCGTGCGCGACATAGGCGCGTCCATGACCCAGCGCTTCGCGAACCGATTTCTCGTCAAGGGTCTTGAGCATGATATGCGTCGAGACGTGGCGCATGCTCCGTTCGTAGGGGTCGAAATCGAGCCGTCCGATAAGTTCGCCCGGCCGCCGGCCCTCGAGCATCGGCGCAATCTTCGGCATCTGCGCCGTCGTCACTTTGCGCGGCGGATCGCCGGTCAGTCCGATCTCGATCGTCGTCGCATCGATGGCGCGGACCGTGAAGACCTGATTGTGGTGGCAGTCGTTGGCGGATACGCCTGTCAGCTTTCGATCCCGGAGGTCCCTGTCCCACTTGGCGATGATCGGTTCGAGATAATCCTGCAGCGATCCGAAGACCTCCTGCGGATAATCCGCGATCAGCTTTTCCAGTCTTCTCAGCCGCTCGGGGTCGGTCAGTGATCCCTGCAGCCAGAGCATGAACTCCTTCTCGTCCATGACGTCCGTGTGCAGGTTGTAGATCTCGAGGCCGTCCATCCCTGTCGTATCCCAGTCGAGCCGTTCCTCGACATGCGAGAGGAAGATCGTCCCGCCGTCGTGCTTGACGATCTTCAGGTAATCTTTCCAGTCCCTGTAGGTCTTGTTGATATGGGCGTCGATGATCGAGCGGGAAGGATAGGCCAGAAAACCCTCCGACTCTGCCCCGGGGATGAAGAGTACACCGTCGCGCAGGCCGCGCCAGCTTCCGTCGATGAAGTCGCGCGGCGGACGGACATGGTCGGTCAGCATGACGATATCGACGCCGGCCTTTTTGGCGCCTTCCAGCAGTTCCGGTCTGGTCCCGCCCGTGTGAGCCGCGTCCTCGGCATGCGCGTGCAGGATCGCCCGGTAATCCCTGTATCCAGGCAGGCCGGCGAGTGATCGTCTCGACCGTTCATACCTCATCCGGTCCCGTCTGACCGCCTCAAGCCGCTCCGGAGAGAGTCGTTCTATTGTTGTATAGACCCGTCCCGACCCGGGTTTCTCGGTCAGTTCAGTATGCCGAATGCACAATCCCGTAATCACCGATAAGAAAATCAAGGCCGCTCGTAGCATGGTTCACCTCGAAATGATATTGTTGGTGATTATACACTTGATCATCTTACAGCTATAGTGACGGATGATGATAGACGGTATGCTTAGCGAACTCGACATACTCCGCGAGATATCACTGAGCCTCGAAACCGCCGGCATTGAATATATGCTCACAGGTTCGATGGCCATGAACTATTATGCTCAACCTCGCATGACTCGCGATCTTGATCTTGTAATCCGGCTTGCGGAACAGAATGTCGACGATCTAATGAAAATATTCGAGAAAGATTTTTACATCGATCTTCTGACTGTCAAACGAGCTGTCAAAACAGGTCACATGTTCAACGTGATTCATTTTGACAGCGTCATCAAGATAGATTTCATCGTTCTCAAGGACGATTCCTACCGTCAGGAAGAGTTTGAACGACGTAAGAGAATCACGATCGGCGAATTTCAGACCTGGATCGTCAGTCTCGAAGACCTGGTCATCTCAAAGCTGTTCTGGGCCCGGGAATCGCGATCCGAACTTCAATTTCGCGATGTCCGTAATCTGCTGACCGTCCCTCATGATCGAGAATATGTACAAAGAAAGGCCGGACAGCTTCAAATCGAAGGCCTGCTGGAGGAAGTGTTGAATGAGGACTGAAGAATCGAAAGACACCGGGCTGGAGATTGCCGATATGGTGAGAACCAGACTGATGGAATATTCTGGCGCCGAACGAATGATCATGGGAAGCAGAATGTTCGACTCTGCGCGAGCCATGTCGCTGGCCTCTCTTCCTGCCGGACTAACTGATATCGATCGCAAAGCCATGCTATGTCAACGGCTTTATGGACAAGAGATTGATCAGGCTGGTTTTATTTTGCAATTACGAAAGAGTGTCAGGTGAAATCTGCCCTCGATTGGCAGATGAAATTACTATTATTTGAGGAGCGAATAATGAGCAGAAAGATCCAAATTCTGGCTATCATTTTTGGATGCTTCGTCTTTTCAGTTTACGGTCAGGAAAAGTGGCAGAAGCTGTTCGACGGAAAGACGATGAACGGATGGAAGCTGATGGCGGTTCATGGCGGCAATGGCGGCGTCTGGACGGTCGAGAACGGCGCTCTGGTCGCCGATCAGGAGCCGGATCACAAGGGCGGGTTGATCGGGACCGAGGCGAAATATTCCGATTTCGAGATCGAACTGGAATTCAAGGCCGATTACCCCGTCGATACCGGGCTCTTTCTGAGAGTGCGGGACGGTGACGGTTACGGTTATCAGGTGACGATCGACTACCGGGACGACGGTTTCATCGGCAGTCTCTACGCACCGGGCGAAGGCGGTTTCATCCAGACCAACAGGGACTGGCAGAAGCATTTCAAAAAGAACCAGTGGAACACGCTCAAGGCGCGGGTCGAAGGTCAGCCGGCGCACGTGACCGCATGGCTCAACGGGATCAAGATGACAGATTTCAAGGACAATCGGGACCGATATCCGCGCGAGGGGTACATCGGGCTGCAGGTCCACGGAGGCGAGGGAGCCTGGGGTGCGACCAGCAAGGCGCGCTTCCGCAACATCCGAATCCGCAAATTATAGACTGAGGGAGGAAAATGAGAAGAAGATCAATCCTCGCGCTGATCCTGATGACCCTCCTTGCCGTCATTGCCCATCCGGCGCAGAGAAGGCGAGCCGAGGATCGTCCGCCGAACGTTGTCATCATCTTTGCTGACGACCTGGGTTATGCGGACATCGGTACATACGGCGCGACCGAATACAGGACCCCGAACCTGGACAGGATGGCAGCCGAAGGCATGCGAATGACGGACTTTTATGTCGCGCAGGCCGTCTGTTCGGCCTCACGGGCGGCGCTGCTGACCGGCTGCTATCCGAATCGCATCGGGATCCGGGGCGCTCTCGATCACAAGGCCAATTACGGGATCAACAGCAATGAGACGACCATAGCTGAAATCGTCAAACAGAGGGGATACGCGACCGCCATATACGGCAAATGGCATCTCGGTCATCACCCGCAGTTTCTGCCGACTCGGCATGGGTTCGATGAATATTTCGGACTCCCGTACTCGAATGACATGTGGCCGCGCCATCCGCTCAATAAGAACTATTATCCCGATCTGCCACTGATCGAGAATGACAAGACCATCAGGCTCGATCCGGATCAGACGCAACTGACGACGCAATACACCGAGCGCTCGATCGCATTCATCGAAAAGAACAAAGACCGTCCGTTCCTGCTCTATCTGGCGCACAGCATGCCTCATGTGCCGCTCTTCGTTTCGGATAAGTTCAAGGGCAAGACGGCGAGGGGACTCTTTGGAGACGTCATCGAAGAGGTGGACTGGTCGGTCGGCCAGGTTTTGGATACGCTCAAAAGATTGAATCTGGATGAGCGGACTCTTGTCATCTTCACTTCGGACAATGGTCCGTGGCTGTCGTACGGCGACCATGCAGGTTCGGCGAAACCTTTGCGCGAAGGGAAGGGGACGGCCTTCGACGGAGGCGTCCGCGAGCCGTTCATTGCGCGCTGGCCCGGCAGAATTCCCGCCGGCGCTGTTGTCCGTAAGCCGGCCATGACGATCGACATCCTGCCGACCGTCGCCCGGCTGACCGGAGCCCCGCTTCCGAAAGATCGCATCATCGACGGTCGCGATATCTGGCCGCTGCTATCCGGACGCGGTAATACGAAGGATCCGCACGACGCGCTCTATTTCTACTGGGGCGGCGAACTTCACGCCGTCCGGAGCGGTAAGTGGAAGATGCATCTGCCGCACAACTACAGAATCATCGTCACGCCCGGCGCCGGCGGCATGCCGGGCAAGGACGGGGTCGGCCGGATCGGCCTTTCGCTCTTCGATCTCGAAAAGGATCCGGGCGAGACGACTGACGTCTCCGCCTCCCATCCGGATGTGATCAGACGGTTGATGAAATACGTTGAAAGAGCCCGCGTCGACCTCGGCGACACGCTGACCAAACGCGAAGGCCGGAATGTCCGTCCGGCCGGTTGAGATTCGCACGCGCTGTAAGGTGCGCACGCGCCATGAGGTGCGCACGCGCCCCGCGTGCGACTAATCCCTTCACCCGAACCTTCGCGCGCGAATCAGCGCGCGACTCCACTGAAAGAAGAGGCATGAATCAAAAACTGATGACCCGTCTGTTTCCCGTAATCGCGATAATCGCACTGACAATGTTCTCGCCGACGGCGCTGGCGCAACCGGCAACCGGACGCCTTCCGCAGAGGTCGAACGAGCGGATCGTCAGGAATCCGGGGGCAAAGCCGCGGAACGTGATCTTCGTGCTGGCAGACGACCACCGCTATGATGCCATGAGCTTTTTGCAGGGACAGGCATTTCTCGAGACCCCGCAGATGGATGCCATGGCTCGCAACGGCGTCTACCTGAAGAACGCGTTCGTAACCACGGCGCTCTGCTCGCCTTCCCGGGCATCGATTCTGACGGGACTATACGCGCACCAGCACAAGGTCGTGGACAACAACAATCCCGTCTCCCCGGACCTGGTCTTCTTCCCTCAGTATCTCAAGCGCGCCGGTTACCAGACGGCCTTCATCGGCAAATGGCATATGGGAGGCGAGAGCGACGACCCGCAGCGCGGCTTCGATCACTGGGTCAGCTTCAGAGGGCAGGGAACATATCTGCCGAGCCGCAACGGGCTCAACGTCGACGGCAAGCGCGTTCCGCAGAAGGGTTACATCACGGACGAACTGACCGATTACGCCATCGACTGGCTCGACCGGACGCGCCGAAACCGTCCGTTCTTCCTCTATCTTTCTCACAAGGCCGTTCACGCGGAGTTCGTCCCGGCGGAGCGCCACCAGGGACGTTACAAAAACAGGAAATTCGCCAAGCCCGCTTCGATGGACCCGGGCAAGCTCAAGGACGCTCCGATGTGGGCGCAGAACCAGCGCAACAGCTGGCACGGTGTCGATTTCCCGTATCACAGCGATCTCGACATCGAGGAGTATTACAAGCGCTACGCCGAGACCCTGCTGGCGGTCGACGAAAGCATCGGCCGTCTCATGGAGTGGCTCAAAAAGAACGGCCTCTACGAATCGACGCTTGTCATCTACATGGGAGATAACGGATTCGCTTTCGGAGAGCATGGCCTGATCGACAAGCGAACGGCATATGAGGAGTCGATGCGCGTGCCGATGCTTATGCAGTGCCCGGAGCTTTTCAAGGGCGAGACGGTGGTCAACGATGTCGTGGCAAATCTCGACATCGCCCCGACCGTGCTGGATGTGGCGGGGCTCCGCGCTCCGGGGCACTTCCAGGGCAAAAGCATGGTCCCGCTGGCTCAGGGGCGGTCAAAAGACTGGCGCGACTCGCTGCTCTATGAATATTACTGGGAGCGCAACTTCCCGCAGACGCCGACCATTCACGCGCTGCGCGGCGACCAGTACAAGTACATCCATTATCACGGCATCTGGGATGTCGATGAGCTGTACGATCTGAAAGCCGATCCTTACGAGATGACCAACCTTATCTTCAGCCCGGCGCATGCGACAGTGGTCAGGCAGATGAAGGAGAAGCTGTTTTCGACGCTTATCGACACGGGCGGTATGTATATCCCGCTCTATCCCGATCGCGGCGGCCAGCAGAACCTGAGACGCCGCAAGGGCTCGAAGCCGGCTGATTTTCCCGACAAACTGATGCGGAACAAGGACGGCGGTAACTGAAGCGGTAAGCGAGCGTCAGCAAGCGCCTCCAAAAAACTCGATCAGCGCCCGATTGACCTGATCGGCCTGTTCGATGAAGAAGAGATGTCCCGCGCGGTCGAACTCGATCAGTCGGGCGCCGGGAACTCGCTCGGCAAGGACCCTCGAGTTTTCCGGAGGAATCAGTGAGTCGTCCTTTCCGGTCAGGACGAGCGTCGGGACATCTATCTGATTCAGCCGGTCGAAGGCGTCGAAGCCGTAGATGGCTTTGACCTGATTCTCATAGGCATGCGCTCTCTGGCCGTTTGGGATCATCCGTTCGATCTCCGTATCGATCAGTTCGCGCCTGTGCTCCTGAGTCCACGGCGAGAAGTTGAATGGGACTGATTCGCGCACGGCCTGCTCGCGTGTTTTTCCGGCCAGCGTCTTGAAGATCTCGGTCACCCATTTCGGCGACGGAGTGCAGTTTTTGATCCCGCTGTGCGTGCATCCGAGCGCGAGTTTTTCCACTCTGCCCGGGTGTCTCAAAGCCAGTTCCTGAGCGATCATTCCGCCCATCGAAACCCCGAAGACGTGCGCCCGCTCGATGCCGAGGGCCTCAAGCAACCCGGCCGCATCATCGGCCATATCGGTTATGGTCCACGGCTCCTCGGGCTGATCGGTCTCTCCGACGCCGCGGTTGTCGAATGTGATCACTCTGAAATGCTCAGACAGGGCGGGAATCTGGTGGCGATAACCGTTGCCTCTGCCCGCCAGCCCGTAGATCAGCAGCACCGGCGGCCCGTCGCCGCTTATTTCATAGTAGATCTCGATATCGTTGGCTCGAATTTTCGGCATCAGGCTTCAGTCCTTCCGAAGTCGTCCTGCAATCGAGTGATGTCATCCTCGCCGAGGTAGTCTCCCTGCTGGACTTCGATGAAAATGCAGTCGTTTTCACCCGGGTTCTGTATCCTGTGAGCGGCCCCGAGCGGGATGTCGATGTGATCCCCGGCCTTGAGGTCGATCTCGCGCCCGTCCAGCGTCACCCTCGCGATGCCGCCGACGATCATCCAGTGCTCGGCGCGTCGCGCGTGCTTCTGATAGCTCAACCGCTTGCCCGGCAGGACCACAATCCGTTTGACCTTGTATCCTGCTCCCTCATCCAGAACGGTATAATTGCCCCACGGGCGTTCATCATATTCAATAATGCCTGTCATGAATAATGTTCCCCTCCTGTGAGTAGAAAGTAAAAAGTAGAAAGTAGAAAGTGCCAGATCCTTTCTACTTTCTACTTTTTACTTTCTACTCATTTCTTAACTCTCTTCTCAAAACTTTGCCGACCGCGCTCTTGGGCAGGCTTTCCCGGAATTCGATGATTCCCGGGACCTTGTATTTCGCCAGGTTGGCTCGGCAGAATTCGAGGATCTCGTCGGCGGTCGCAGCCGAACCGGGCTTGAGCACGATGAATGCCTTGACGGCCTCTCCACGGTACTCGTCGGGAACGCCGATGACGGCGGCCTCGAGGATAGCCGGATGAGTGAAGAGCACGTCCTCGACCTCGTTCGGATAGACATTGAAACCGCTGACGATGATCATGTCCTTCTTGCGCTGTACGATATAAAAATATCCGTCCTCGTCCATGCGCGCGACGTCGCCGGTGTAGAGCCATCCGTCGCGAAGTGCGTAATCAGTCTCTTCAGGCCGATTCCAGTATCCCTTCATGACCTGCGGGCCGCGGACACAGAGTTCGCCCTCGCTGCCGAGCGGGACCTCGATCGTACCTGTTTCGAGATCGACGATCTTGCATTCGGTCGAGGGAAAAGGCAGCCCGATGCTGCCGATCTTGCGCCGGGCCAGCGTCGGCGTCGAATGTGTGGTCGGAGACGCCTCGGTCAGTCCGTAACCTTCGTAGAGCATCGCCCCGCTCATCTGCTCGAACTTCTCGATCACCTCGATCGGAAGCGGCGCCGATCCGCTGTTGAAGCGCCGGACGTACTCCAGCCCGCACGTTCTGATCTCTGGATGATTGAGCATCGAAATGTAGAGCGTCGGCACGCTCGGAAAGAATGTCGGGCGGTAATGTTTGATCGCCTGGATCAGCAGGTCGGGATCGAATTTCGGAACAGGGATCTGCATCGCGCCGTTCCACGTCCCGAGCAGCAGGCCGACGGTCTGACCGTAGATGTGAAAATACGGGATGACCATCAGATAGCGCTCGTCTCCGCGCTGAGTCAGATGGCTGCCCCAGACGTATGACTGGACGACGTTCGAGTAGAG
>CALBSU010000168.1 GCA_937967285.1 uncultured Acidobacteriota bacterium | reverse complement strand
ATCGCATCGTCGTAACGGGCGAAGCGCTTCTCCTCGGCGCGGAAGGCCGCAGTGTGATAGATCCGCCGGCCGTTGATCACACGCGGGCGATGCCGCATGTGGAGCATCTCATGATAAAGGATGTATTCGACCAGATATTCCGGCACATCCATATCATCCAGCGAACGGCTGATGACGATCGCGTCGTGAACGTAGTCGTGGTGGCCGAGCACCCGCCGCGTCCTCCGCGCGCTCCAGCTCAGCGCCGGCTTCGCCAATTCGTTGCCGAAATATCTCCGGTTCAGCCGGGCGAAAAGTTTGTCGAGATTGTATACGTGCCCGGCCGCCCCCGTCAGCACCTTCCGACCACGCTTCTGACGCGCCAGATCCGAGGCCCGCAGCACCTGCGGCTGATAGGCATACTGACGATACAGCTTGAGATGCTCCTCGAGCGCGCTCTTGTTGAAGAGCTTCGAGACCAGGATGAATGCCAGCGCCCGGCAGACCTGCGGCGGAGCGTCCCGCAGGATGTCCGAAACCCGCACATAGATCCGCTGCTTGCGGATCCTGATCGTGTGATTCAACCCCGCAAACGGATAGTAGGTCACGTGGATCTCAGGCGGATCCGACCGCTTCGTAATCTGCCGGAATGCATCAGCAAAATGCATTTTCAATGATGATTCGCCCGATGACATCTCTTTTTACCTCTCTGTTCCACGCCGTCCCGACCCGCTTCAGGTCGTAGTTTCCGGGCAACGCTCAGTTTACTGCTCCGTCATGCTAGAAAGCTCCTTTCCACTGAGTCAACATCCTTTTCACCCCCTCCTGCCTAAGTCCCGCTCACCACAGCAGATAAAATTTTCCCGCCCGCCCCTCGCAGCTCCCTCTCATACCAAATTGGTCTTACCATTATACCTTTTAATATTCTTAAAACACGTTAATCCCGTGAATAATGAGGTGTGGTGAAGATGAGAAAGGAAGCGTGGTATGCTGGACGGCATGGGCAATGGAGGAGAAACGGGAAGTCTCTTTCCGGAGATGGGAGCTGAACCTGCGGGCGCTGAAGGGGCGCCGTTGGCTGAGCGATTTCGGCCGCGGGTGCTGGAGGAGTTTGTCGGGCAGGAGGCGCTGTTGGGAGAGGGGCGGATACTGCGGAGGCTGATCGACGAGGATCGGCTGACTTCGATCATCTTCTGGGGGCCGCCGGGAACGGGCAAGACGACGCTGGCGCAGATCATCGCGCGGCGGACGTCGTCGGAGTTCGTCCCGTTCAGCGCCGTGACCTCCGGGATCAAGGAGATCAAGCAGGTCATGTCGGATGCGGCGCGGGTGCGGAAGGCGCTGGGGCGACGGACAGTGCTTTTCGTCGACGAGATTCACCGTTTCAACCGCGCGCAGCAGGATGCGTTTCTGCCGTATGTCGAGAACGGGACGATCATCCTGATCGGCGCGACGACTGAGAACCCGTCGTTCGAGATCAATTCGGCGCTGCTCTCGCGGGTCAAGGTCTTCGTCCTCGAAGCGTTGAGCGAGGAAGAGCTGGTCAGGATTCTTCGACAGTCGCTGACGGATGTCGATCGTGGCCTGGGCGGGATGAGGATCGAGATCGATGACGAACAGCTCAGTTTGCTGGCGGGTTATGCCGGCGGCGATGCGCGGACGGCGCTCAACACTCTCGAGCTGGCGGCGTTGAATTCGCGCCCCTCGGAGGACGGAGCGCGCAGGATATCGGACGACGACCTGCGGCAGGCTCTACAGCGCGCCAATGCCCTCTATGACAAATCGGGCGAACAGCATTACAATCTGATCTCCGCCTTCATCAAATCGATCAGGAACTCCGACCCGGACGCGACGCTCTACTGGCTGGCGCGGATGATCGAGGGTGGCGAGGACCCGATGTACATCGCGCGTCGGATCGTCCATCACGCTTCGGAGGACATCGGGCTGGCGGATCCGCAGGCTCTGGTGATCTGCGCGGCGGCGGCCCAGGCGACTCACCTGATCGGACTGCCCGAAGCGAAACTGGCGCTGGCCGAGGCCTCCGTCTACCTCGCAAAGGCTCCGAAATCGAACAAGGTCTGCACCGCCTACGAGAAAGCGGCGGAGGATGCGCGGGCAACCCAGGCCGAGCCGGTTCCGCTCCACCTGCGCAACGCTCCGACCCGTCTGATGAAAGGTCTCGGCTACGGCCGCGATTACAAGTACGCACACGACTTCGAGGACGCGAAAACCGACATGGTCTGCCTGCCGGAGAAGCTGAAGGAGAGGAAGTATTTTGAAGAATAGTTTCCAGTTTCCAGTTTCCGGTTTCCAGTCTTTAATCAGTCGTTACTCGCATACCGGGTATAACACGACTGCTAATTAAAGACTGGAAACCGGAAACTGGAAACTGGAAACTTTTTTCAACTGGAAACTACTCATGACTGCACAATACGATTTAAAGGGTAAGATCGCGATCGTGACCGGAGCGGGGTCCGGCATCGGAAGGGCGGCGGCCGTGGCGCTGGCGCGTAACGGTGCGGCCGTCGTGGTCAACTATCTGACGAACGAACAGGGCGCCGCTGAGACCGTGGCCGAGATTCAGGAGATGAGGCGCAACGCGGTGGCTCTGCGGGCTGACGTCACAAAACGTGTCGAGGTCATGCGGATGGTGGCCGAGACGCTCGACAATTTCGGCAGGGTCGACTTCCTGATCAACAATGCCGGGAGCATCGTCAAGCTGATGAGGATTGACGACTGCAATGACGAGACGTGGGATCAGATCATCGACGTCAATCTGAAGAGCGTCTTTCTCTGTTCGCAGGCAGTCATCCCGCACATGAAGGAGCAGCGGAGCGGGCGCATCATTAATATATCTTCTCTTGCGGCGCAGTTCGGCGGTCGCGGAGGCTCCCTGCCCTACGCGGCGGCGAAGGCTGCCGTCAACTCACTGACCAAGGGGCTGGCGAGCGAGCTCGGCTCCTTCAATGTGACGGTCAACGCGATCGCGCCCGGGATCATCCTGACGCCCTTCCACGACCAGTTCTCGCGGCCGGACAGGCTGCAGGACGTGATCAACGCGACGCCGCTGCAGCGCGCGGGATCGCCTGAAGAGGTCGCAGAGCTGATCTCCTTCCTCTGCTCAGATGAGGCCGGATTCATCACCGGCGAAGTGATCGGAATCGATGGCGGAAGGTAGATCGAAGAAGTTTCCAGTTTCCAGTTGCCAGTATTGTTATTTCATCAGTATCTGAAATTTTAAAGTGGCCGCAGAGTTCAGGAAACCTACTGGAAACTGGCAACTGGAAACTTCTTCCGGAAACTACTCCAGTTCCCTCAGCCTCGGGACAAGGAATGATACCGCCAGAGCCAGGACGGCGATCAGCAGGCCGCTCAGACCGAGCGCCAGTTGAATGCCGTGGAATCCGAACCGGTCTCCGATCAGATCAGCAACCGAACCGACAAGCAAACTCCCCGCCGGCGGGAATCCCAGGAAAGACAGGCCGTACATGCTCATGACGCGTCCCCGCATGCGATCGCGGACCAGCGTCTGAAGCAGCGTATTGACTGAGGTTGTGATGCTGACCATTCCTCCGCCGACCAGCATCAGACAGAAGAACGAAAGCGGGAAGCTCCTCGAGAGCGAGAATGCGATAACCGCAAGACCGAAGATACCGGTCCCGACAAGCAGCAGCAGGCCGCGCCGTCGCGACGTGCTGAGCACGAAAGCCATCGCGAGCGCGCTGACCAGGGCGCCGCTGCCCGTCCCGGCCCAGAGGTACGACAGCCCGCGAGCATCCAGAGCGAGCACATCCTTCGCAAAGACCGGCATGAAGGTCAGATAGGGCAGTCCGAAGATGCTGGTTACAGCCGCGATCGCCAGCAGAGTGGTCACGCGCGGCCGGCCTCTGACGTATCGCACTCCGACGATCATCTGCCGCCAGACCTCGCGCGCCGACCGGTTGGCGGCCGCCCTGTGCGGCGGAAATCGCATGACCATCAGCGCCGCGATGACTGCCAGGAAGCTGGCGCTGTTGAACATGTAACAGCCGGCGATCCCGATCCACGCGAAGAGCAGACCGCCCGCCGTCGGCCCGATGATCCGCGAGAGATTGAATTGAGCCGAATTGAGCGCAACCGCGCTCGGCAGATCCTCGCGTCCGACGATATCGAGCGTCAGCGCCTGATACGCCGGATTCGCCAGCGTCGTCGCCAGTCCGCTCGCGAACGAGACCGCGATGATGTGCCAGATCGAGAGAACCGGCCAGATCCCCCAGTCGCGCATCAAAACCAGCACTCCCAGCGTCCCGGCGCAGAGCAACTGAACCATCTGAGTCCAGAGCAGCAGTTTGCGGCGATTGAAGAGATCGGCATAGACGCCGCTGAAGAGCGAAAAGGCGAGCAGCGGAAATGAACCGGCGAACGAGACGAAGCCGATGACCGTCGTCGATGCCGTCAGCTCACGGACCAGCCATCCCTGCGCCACTGCCTGCATCCACGTCCCGACGTTCGAGAGGAACGATCCGGCCCAGAAAACGCGATAATTCCGGTGCCGCATTGCCGAAAATGTCGCGTTTCTCCGCGAACGCGGTTCGAGACTCAATCAATACCTCCAAAATAGTAGAAAGTAGAAGGTAGAAAGTATCTTAACCCGGCGGTCGTGATTTAACTGAATGAAAATCCGGCAATTCCGGAAAATAACGCTGACTGCCATTATGCCAGGTGGGACAGGCCGGTTTTTATCTTTCTACTTTCTACTTTATACTTTTGACTAATCATAAACCAACGGAGAAAACCATGAACTACGACCCGTTCGAGAGAGAATTCGAGGTTGTTGAAGGTAACGACAACGGACCGACCGGTCGCCCCCGCTGGATGCTCTTACTGGTGGTAGCGATTCTGGCGCTGATCCTGTTCCCCGGAATGATCAGCTATTACACCGAGTGGCTCTGGTTCGATCGGATGGGATATTCGAACGTCTTCACGACCACTCTGCGGACGAAGATTCTGGCCGGGCTGATTCCGGGGATCATTTCGATGGTTCTGATCTGGCTCAATTTCAGGCTCGCCCTCAAGCTGAGCAGCGCCTTCACCAAGCTGATCAAATACGTCACGATCAACCAGCAGCGAGTGCCGGCGATCGAGTTTTCGAGGCTGACAGAGAGGTGGGCGCTGCCCGCGGCCCTGCTGATCGGCCTGTTTCTGGGCCTGCAGCTCTGGGACTCGTGGGACGTCATGC
>CALBSU010000167.1 GCA_937967285.1 uncultured Acidobacteriota bacterium | reverse complement strand
CAGCGGAGGGGCGGCCATGTTCTACGTCCGATCCAGTGTGCTCAAGAATGTAGCCATGGAGGTGACCGCGACGGGAGGAGCCGTGCGCGCCTATGTCTATCAAAATGGCCGGGTTATTGCCGAAAGTACCACTGACGGTCAGTTTTACTGGCTCCACACAAATCACCTGAACTCGGCCCGCGCGATGACTGATATCAACGGAACCCTGGTCTACAAGGGGCAGTTCGGGCCCTACGGCGATGTGATGATGGAATGGGCGCTCTCGGGTAATACCTGGTTGAACACAAGGAAGTTTACAGGCTATGAAAGAGATCAGGCAACCGGGTTGGACTACGCCAATGCGCGAATGTACAAGAATGTCCGCGGCAGGTTTATGCAACCGGATCCAATAGGTTTAGAAGCGGCAGATACAAGCCCTCAGTCTTTAAATCGGTACGCCTATGTCTCGAATGACCCAATCAATTTTAGTGACCCCACTGGTTTAATAAAATGCGGGGATATAGGGGGCGACGTTGGAGGTAGTCTCAGCCAACATGTGAATGCTGATACAGACAGAGGCAAGCTCATGAGGTATGTATGGGAGGAAGCTGGTAACCTGGGGCAACACAGTAATAACACAGACAACTTGAGTTCATCTCAAATGTTAATTGCGCAAGCAATGATGAACCGCCTTGATCTTGCAAATGGTCGCGTAGGAGTATTCGGCAAAGATGGAGTTTTCTATTGGGGTAATGGGGCAAATGGAAACCCTGGGATTCGTCCGGTTACCCAGCTTGGCGTTGGTGGTGTTGGGACGACGATGAGTCAAGCAATCGTACTTGCTGATGCCGGTGTTGGGGCGGTTGATGCTAATGGAGAGCTTAATGCTACATTCAGAAATCGACTGAATAATGTGTTAAACAGTGACATGGGAGATATAACCCAGAATGCACCAGGCCGCTTGCCTGTAGAAACAATTGGTGGTAGCACTATTTATGTAACCGGTGAGTGTTATAGCGTGATTCGTGCAATGCAGGGGACAAATACGATATACAGTCGTTTGCTAACGTTAAACACTTCTGGCGTTTTCGTCACCAACTGGAAGGGAGCAGGAGGAATTTCGAACCCGGATCCTGGACGACTCTTCTTTCTTGGTGAAGTAGGCCCCAACAAGTTCTGGGGATTTCAAGAATTCTTCTATGTTCAATATCCATATCCGACATCACCGCAGCGTACTTTTCCGCCCTCACGTCCCCGCATCAGTCGTGGCGGAGGGCGTCTATTAGAGTAATATGAAAAGAGGGACGTTTATACGTGAAGAGGTGTTGTATGACACTGAAAGAGGAAAAAATATCGAGACTGGTGCTATATTCTGTGTTGGCGTTATTTGTGATTGGATGCGGTACATCCAAACGAGACTCAGGTCAGGTCTTCGGCCATTTCCAGCAAAGTAGATCAGCACAAACGCAGGATACAAAGAGAACTGATGAGCAAGCCAGAGAGGTGCTTGATCGTGTCTTGAAGAACTTGCGTTATTCCAGGTATTGGTATGAGAGGCCTGATGTTGGCGACGATTATGCAGTAGGCAAGCAGGTTTCCGCGCTGATCTTTTGGACCAAATCAGATCGTCCATACACATCTGGCTTTTGTTCCCCTAATATTGCGCGGTGCTTTGCGACTTCGGGCATCCAGATCAGCCCAATAATGGAACAAATGGCCATAGATCACAGTATTACACCAATGGCGGCTTTTGTATCATTTCTGGAAAATGGGATGGGCGCCAATACAATCCACATAATCCCTAAGATGAAAACACATCCGCCTCCTGTCAACACTCCGCCTGCCGGCAGTTCCAATCCGCCAGTTTCCACAATTCCGAGCCAGGCGGCTGGGCACCCCGTCCTTTTCCCTAAACGGCTGAGTTTGGTGGATTTTGAGTTCACGGAAAAAATAATCACGCTGCCGCCTTTGGGATTGCCATCTTCTATTTTACGAAGAGAGGTTCCAGAGGAAGCGTATCGCGAAGCTAATAGCGTCAAACAGTCGTACACATGCTGGTATGAAAACTCTGTAAGGGCATCCGGATGCACAGGCACTCTCGTATTCGCCTACTACGATGAGGCGGATTCAAATTGGTTTGTACTTCGAACCTGTTCCTCTGCTTGTTTACCTGTATTTCAAGGGGATTCCATTCAACTCCTGAGGCGCTGGGACGACGGCACATGGGCAGCTTCAGGAGCTAGTGGAGTCAATAGCCCGAAAGAGGAGGTTGCGCGACTCAAGCAAAAAATCCTTCAGGCGGAGATGATCCGGCATAAGCTTCCATGACTTTTCGCGCGAGCAGAGCGATCAGGAGCGTCAACTACGGCAACGGGCGCCGTCTGACCATGGGCTACAACGCCAACCGCCAGCAACCCGTCAGCATGAAGGTCGACCGAACCGACGGTAGCGACACGATCATCCATTATGCCTATGATTATTACGACGCCAACGGATACAACAACGGGCGCATACGTAAGATCACCGATAATGTCGACCCGGCATACACGACGACCTATACCTATGACGCATACAACCGCCTGACCCAGGCTACGGCGAGCGCTTACACCAGATTCTATACACACGACGCGTGGGGAAATATCAAGAACTTCTCCTGGACCACCTTCAGCTACGCGGCCAACGCCAGCGGAGCTCCCGCCACCAACCGCATCGCAACCGCAACTAACGACCAGGGAACAGTCGGGCTCTCATACGACGCGGCCGGCAATCTGACTCAGGACGGGAGCGCGGTGTATTATGCATTCCATGTTTTCATCACGAATCAAATGGGATCTGACCGAGAACCGACTCTCCCGGACGCTTGAGGAGAAACGGGCGCGCGGCGAGACGATACTCGATCTGACCGAATCGAATCCGACACGGGCCGGTTTCGACTACCCTCAACAAAGCATCCTGGAAGCATTGTCCAACCCCGAGGCGATGGTCTACGAACCGGCTTCGCGGGGGCTGATGGTCGCCCGCGAAGCCGTTTCAAAATACTACGGCGGTCATTCGGTCGATCCGGACCGGATTCACCTGACGGCGAGCACGAGCGAAGGCTACTCGTGGCTCTTCAAGCTGCTGGCTGGTTTCGGCGATTCGGTGCTGATTCCGCATCCGAGTTATCCGCTCTTCGAATTTCTGGCGGCGCTGGAAGGGGTCGAGCTGCGGCCATTCAATCTGGATTACATTCATCCGTCGGGCTGGCGGATCGATTTCGATTCGCTCGAAGCGGCGATCGACGATCGGACGAGGGCGGTCATACTGGTCAATCCGAACAACCCGACCGGAAGTTACCTCAGGCGCGATGAGCTCGAGCGATTGAATCAGATCTGTGCGCGCCATTCGCTGGCGCTGATTGCTGACGAGGTCTTCAGCGATTACGCGTTCGAGCCTGATGACAGGCGTGTCACGACACTGGTCGATAATGCCGAGGTTCTGACTTTCGTGCTCAACGGATTCTCTAAGATCCTCGCGCTGCCGCAGATGAAGCTGGGCTGGATCGTGACGGGAGGCCCCGGTCAGGCCGAAGCTGTCGATCGGCTGGATCTGATCGCCGATACGTTTCTCTCGGTAGGCGCGCCGGTTCAGCACGCGGCTGCAAGGCTGCTCGAATTACGTCCTCAGATGCAAGGCCGTATCCTCGAAAGGGTGAAGCGGAATTACAGGTCTCTGGCGGAGGAGACGCACGATTCGCCGATCAGGCTGCTGACAACCGAAGGCGGATGGTCTGCAGCGCTCGAGGTCCCGCGGATTCGCACGGAGGAGGAGTGGGTTCTCAATCTGCTTGAAGAGAAGGGCGTGCTGGTCCATCCGGGGTATTTCTTCGATTTCCCGAGAGAGGCCTTTCTGATCGTCAGCCTGCTACCGCCTCCGGATATCTTCGATCATGCGGTTGATCGAATTCTGAGGATTTAAACGCCAGAGGATTTAAACGCCAAGACGCCAAGGCAGGCCAAGGGATTTAAACGCCAAGACGCCAAGGTAAGCCAAGATATTTTCAGGGAAATGAATAAGCGAGTTATTTCGACTTGCCGATCGTCCAATGAAGGTTACTGGAGCATTGATGCATTTGAAATTCCTGGCTTACCTTGGCGTCTTGGCGTTTAAATCCAGGCGTCTTGGCGTTTATTTTTTCTTCTCGCTCAGCTGATCGATCTTCTTCTGCATTTCGAGCATCTGTTTCTGCAGGTTGACGACCTGTTCGGCGAGAAGAAGCTGTTGGCGCTGTGTTTCGAGGATCGACTGTGTGAGCAGGCTGGTGTCGACGGCGGGAGCGTTGCTCTGCAGGTTTCTCTCGATGAAGTCGACGCGTTGCTGGAGCTGGTCGAGGCGGCGTTCGATATTGATCAGGCGGAACTGGTTGTCCTGAGTGACGGTGGCTGACGCGGGAGTCGCGACGATCACGAAGGCGGCGATCGCGGCGAGTCGAAGTAGTGCTTTCATGATGACCTCAGTGGATACGGACGACCTCGACGGTGCATCTGGCGCGTGAGACGACGGCCGAGGCGACGCTGCCGATGAGCAGGCGCTCGAGTTTATTGTGACCGCGGGTGCCGATGAAGATGCAGTCGGCGTTCCATTTGTCCGCCTCTTCGAGGAGGAGCGTCTTGGGATCGGTGACCTCGATGACGGTGGTGACATCGAGTTTCGCCTGCTGCAGGATCTCGACGGCGCGCTGCTGGATCTTGCGAGTGTATTCGAGCTGGGTCTCGACCGAGTCCATGGGCAGTTCGTAGAACGGTCCCGTAGCGGTGACCAGCCGGACTTCGGTCTTCTCAGGCCAGCGGCGTGAGGCGACGATCCGGACGGCGTGTTCTGAATGTTCCGATCCGTCGAGTCCGAGGATCAGCCTGGGCGGCGCGGTGGTGACCTGTCGCTTGCGGGCGACGCGGACCGAGCAATGAGCGTCGGTCACGATCTTGTGAGAGATGCTGCCGAGCAGGATGCGCCCGAGTCCGGAAAGTCCGTGCGAGCCGACGATGATCAGGTTCGCGCCCCACTCCTCGGCTTTTTTGACGACTTCGCCGGAGGGCGAGCCGTGATGGGCTTCGGAGCCGACCTTCCAGCCGGGGAAGAAGGCCTGGACGACTTCGGCGGCGCGCTGGGCGAGCGCCGCTGCCTCTCCCATCTGGCGCGGATGCTTCTGCCCCATGAGCTGTTCGATGACTTCATAAC
>CALBSU010000166.1 GCA_937967285.1 uncultured Acidobacteriota bacterium | reverse complement strand
TCAGCCGTCGCTCACGCGACGGGAATTAATATACGAATGCTGTCCGTGCCGTGAATGACACGGCTAAACTCGGCAGCCGCTCAGCGGCTGAGCAGTTACAAGTAAAAAGTAGAAAGTTCTCTTCCCCATCTTTCTACTTTCTACTTTTTACTTTCTACTCATTTGATTTCCTGAGCATTTATTCCGTCCCGGGAAAACCTTTCGAGGAGCAGATCAACCTGATCGCGGCCTCGGGTTTCGATGGTCAGTTCGATCTCGACGCCGCCGACCTCGAGATTTGCGAAGGCGCGGTTGTGGGCGACATCGAGGATGTTGGCGCCGACCTCTGCGACGTGCAGGCAGATCCTGGCCAGTTCGCCCGGGCGGTCGCGCATGAGCGTGCGGATGCGGACCATCCGTCCGTCCTTGGCCAGTCCGCGCTCGATGATCTTCATCAGCAGATTGGGATCGATATTGCCTCCGCTGATGACGATGGCGACGTTGCGATCCTGAAGATCGGGCACTCTGTTGAAGAGGACCGCGGCGAGTCCGGCGGCGCCGCCCCCCTCGACGACGGTCTTCTCGATCTCGAGCATCTTGAGGATGGCGCTGGCGATCTCGCCTTCAGTGACGGTGACGATCTCATCGACGTACCGGCTGACGATCTCGGTCGTTCTGGCGCCGGCGCGCCTGACGGCGAGGCCGTCGGCGATCGTCGGCTGAGAGTCGATCTCGACGGGCCCGCCCGTCTCGACCGCGGCTTTCATGCAGGCGAATCCGGCGGGTTCGACGCCGATGATCCGGATGTCGGGACGGCTTTCCTTGAGCGCGACCGCCATCCCACCGATCATCCCGCCTCCTCCGATCGGAACGACGACGGCATCGAACCGCGTCTCCTCTTCGAGCAGTTCCAGCCCGATCGTTCCCTGTCCGGCGATGATCGCATCGTCGTCGAAGGCGTGAATGAAGGTCAGCCCTTCGGATTCGGCTATCTGGCGGGCGTGCGCGAGAGCCTCGTCGTAACCGGCGCCATGCAGAACCACCTCTCCGCCGAGATCCCGCGTGTTGGCGACCTTGATCAGCGGAGTGGCTTTGGGCATGACGATGACCGACCTGACGCCGAGGCGCGTCGCGTGATAGGCCACGCCCTGGGCGTGATTGCCGGCGCTGGCGGCGATGACGCCGGCGCTCCTTTCGACCTCGCTCAAAAGCAGCAGCTTGTTGAGCGCGCCGCGCTCCTTGAAGCTGCCGGTCATCTGATTGTTTTCGAGTTTGAAGAAGGTCCGGCAGCCGCAGATGCGGCTGAGCGTATACGAGATCGGGCACGGTGAGGCCGGAATCGCTTCCGCGATCCGCTCCCGCGCTGATGTGATGTCCGAGAGGGTGATCATTGATTGAGACTCGATTTTGCCAGAACTGATGCCAGATTTCGCGCTTCGTCGATGGGCAGATTGCCGATCTGCGGACCGCCCTCGGTGTAGGCCTGTCCGGCGGTATCGACGCGGATCGTCGCCAGACCAAGCCGCCTGTCGAACGGAGTCTGAGTCAGCTCGACCGACTGGATCTTGTTGAGCGGCACGATATGCGTCGAGCGCCCCAGCCATCCGTGCCGGGTCATGAAGTATCGCTCGCCGAGCGAATACCCGAGGTGCCTGTAGTTCTGTCTGTTGTTGTAATGGATCAGCGGGATCAGCGCCAGCGGCCAGAGCGCAAGCGGGCTGCGATTGCCGAGAAAAATGACCGCCGCGATGAGAATGCAGATGACAGCTCCGACGCGCGTGCCGCGCCTGACCGCCAGCGGAGAGACTTTTCTCCACTCGGCCTTGTCGGCCTCGAAATCCGGAAAGATATGGGGCAGCAGCGAAGTCGTCTCGTCCACGCGGAAGATCGGCAGCAGTACGTCCCGCCCCTGATTGTCATCGCTCCTCTCGCGCTTGCTTCCGGAAGTGTCGGCTCGCAGCGTCGCCAGACCGACCAGCCTTCTCAGCAGCTTCTGCTCGATCTGGATCACCTGGATGCGGCGCCTCGGAAGACTGCTCGTCCGCCGCGTGAGCAGCCCGTATTTTCTCTGCAGATCATCGCCGCGCTGCTGCAAAGTGAAATCGAAGAAGAGCAGGACAGATCCGACGACTGAAAAGATCATCCCGATCACGAAGACGATCAGAATGAGCCCGAGAGTGATCAGCACCGATGTCAGGATATCCAGATCGAGCAGAAAACGTCCCTGCCGGTAGACGAAATCCGCCATCACACCGTAGACCGAATCGGGCAGCAGGTCGTCGGCGAAGTTCCAGATCGCCCCGGCCAGCAC
>CALBSU010000165.1 GCA_937967285.1 uncultured Acidobacteriota bacterium | reverse complement strand
ATGGCGATCCGCGTCTGGGTGAGCAGATCGTTGACCTTGCTGCTGCGGGTGATAGTCACGCCGTTGCTCAGAGTGATCGGCGAGAATTTCAGACCGTAGCAGCGAAGCATGCTGTTGAGGATGCCGACCGAGCTGTTGCTTCCGGCGGCGGCGATCGTCAACTGAGTGGCGACGTACTGCTGATTGAGCATCTGCAGCGATCCGGTCCCGCCCTGAAGCGCCCTGGTGATAGTGGCGATATTGTTCTGGATGATGACCGGATTGTTGAAGTTGACGCCGCCGATGAAGATCGAGCCGCTCGGCCAGCGATTGCTGTTGAGCAGGTAGTACTGTGCCGACTGGAAGCAGGTGGTCTGGCAGCTCAGCATGAGCGGAGTGATGACGAAGTCGAGAGTATTTGACGGGCCGCCGCCGGGCGCCGGGTTTGAAACGGCGACTGTGGCGGTTCCGGCGACCTCGACATCGGTATCGCTGATCTGAGCGGTCAGCACGGTATTGCTGATGAAGGTGGTCGGGCGCGGGCTGCCGTTCCAGAGCACGACGGCTCCGGGCACGAAGTCGGTGCCATTGACCGTCAGCGTGAATGCATCATCGCCCTCGATGATGGTTCCGGGGCTCAGGCTGGTGAGCGTCGGGACCGGATTGGGAGCGAGGATGGTGAATGCCAGCGAATTCGACGGACCGCCGCCCGGCGACGGATTGACGACGCGAATCGCGGCAGTGCCGACCTGAGTAAGATCCGCGGCAGGTATGTTCGCCGTCAGTTGCGAGCTGCTGACGAACTGCGTCGGGCGCGGGTTGCCGTTCCAAGTGACAACCGCTCCGGGCACGAAATCGCTTCCCTGGACGGTCAGCACGAAGTCCGGCGATCCGACTCCGGCTACCTGTGGCGAAATCGCCGTCAGGACGGGAACCGGATTGGGCGGCGTGATGGTGAAGGTGAGCGGGTTGGACGCTCCTCCGCCGGGCGCCGGATTGACGGCTGTGACCTCAGCAGTCCCGACATTGGCAACATCGGTATCTGCGATCATGGCGCGGAGCTGAGTGTCGCTGACGTAGGTCGTCGGCCGCTCGGCGCCGTTCCAGAAGACCTTCGCTCCGGGCACGAAGCTCGATCCGTTGACGATCAGTTCAAACGACGTGCTGCCTGCGACAACCGAACCGGGCAGCAGACCCGTCAGGGTCGGTGTCGGATTCGGCTGCAGGGTGATGGTCAGCGACACGCTGTTGGATGTCCCGCCTCCGGGCGCCGGATTGGCGACATCGACGACCAGCTCACCGGCCGAAGCGACTTCGGTGTCGGCGATCTGGACCGTCAGTTGCGAACTGCTGACGAAGGTCGTCGTCCTCGGATTGCCGCCGACACGGACGGCAGAACCCGGAACGAATCCGCTTCCCTGGACGGTCAGAGTAAATCCGACGCTGCCGGCTGAGACCGTCGCGGGAGTGATCGATGCGATCGCCGGGACGGGATTAGTCACCAGCAGCGGGGCGACTCCGGCGGAACCTCCGCCGGGGCCGGGATTGACGACCGCGACCGTCACGTTGCCCGCCTGAGCGATGTCGGCGGCAGGCACGACGGCAGTCACCTGAGTCGAGCTGACGAATGTCGTCACACGATCCTGTCCGTTGATCTGGACGATCGCGCCGTTGACGAAACTGGTGCCGAGAACCGTCAGTGTGAACTCCGGCCCTCCGGCAAGGACCTGCGCCGGATTGAGGCTCGTGACGGTTGCAGCCGGATTGGCGACGGTGAAGTTGACGGCGTTCGACGTCCCTCCGCCGGGTGCGGGATTGACCACGTCGACGGGATAGACGCCGGCGGCGATCAGCGCGGCCGCGGGAACCACCACGCTCACCTGACTGCCTGAAATGTATGTCGTCGGCAGATCGACGCCGTTGAAGCGGACGATCGAAACCGCCACGAACCCGTCGCCGCTGACGATCATCGGCAGATCTGCGCTGCCGGCCGGTGCGGTGTCGGGCCCGAGCGAGGTGATCCTCGGTTTGGGATTGACGATTGTCAGTTCAACCGAGTTGGAGTTTCCTCCGCCGGGCTCGGGGTTGAAGACGCTGACCCGCAACGTGCCCGCCGCCGCGATATCGCCCGCGGTCAACTGCACGCCGAGAACGACATCGGAGACGTAAGCCGTCTGGCGATCGATGCCGTTGATCCTGACGATCGAACCTTCAACGAACGACGATCCGTTGACCACGAGCGTGAAGCCCGGGCCGCCGGCATTGACCGTCTCGGGACTGATCGACGTGATCCGCGGAATCGGATTGCGTTTCTTGACCGCCAGATTGAGTGCGTTGGAGATGCCTCCGCCGGGTCCCGGATTGACGACCTGGACCGTCAGAGTCGCGATCGCCACCAGATCCGAAGCCGGAATCTGCGCCGTAACCTGCGTGCTGTTGACGAGCGTCGTCACGCGGGGAACTCCGTTGATCAGCACCTCGGCGCCGGTCACGAAGCCCGTGCCGTTGACGGTCAGCGTCAGAGCAGGGCTGCCTTCGACTACCACTGCGGGATTGAGCGCGGTGATCGTCGGAACCGGATTGATGACCGTGAGCGGCGCCGCGTTGGACGGGCCGCCGCCGGGCGCCGGGTTGACCACGCGAACCGCAAGGACGTCGGAGACCGCGATATCCTGAGCCGGAATCTGCGCGGTGACGAGCCCCGGGTTGACGAACGTTGTCGGCCGATTGGCGCCGTTGACCTGAACCACGGCTCCGTCGACGAAGTTCGATCCGGTGACCGAAAGGACGAAGTCGGGGCCGCCGGCCACTACCGGATCGGGATCGAGTTTCGTGATGACCGGCACCGGGTTGGGAGGCGGATTGATCGTGAAGGCGAGTGAATTCGACTCGCCGCCGCCGGCAGGCGGGGTGAAGACGGTGATCTGCGCCGTCCCGACGGTCGTGATGTCGGATGCCGGAATGGCAGCCGAGAGCAGCGTCGCGCTGACGAATGTGGTCGGGCGCGTCGCGCCGTTCCATCTGATCTCGGAGTCGGTCGCGAAATTGACGCCGGTCACCAGGAGCGTCAATCCCGGATCGCCCGCGATGGCGCTCGAGGGATTGAGACCCGTGATCCTCGGCAGCGGACGCGGCGCCTGGTTGATGCTGAACGAAACGGTGTTTGACAGCCCTCCTCCCGGCGGCGGGCTGAAGACTGCGACCTGCGCCGTGCCGATATCCGCGATGTCGGCGGCGGAGATCTGTGTCGAAAGCTCAGTCACGCTGACGAACGTCGTAATTCTGTCCTGATCGTTCCAGCGGATGACCGAGCCGGGAGCGAAATTGGTTCCGATGACGGAGAGCGTGAAGGCCGCGCTGCCCGCCGTGACGGAAGCCGGCGAAAGGAATGTGATCGCCGGAGGCGCGAAGTTGATCGTCAGCGTCAGTTCGCCCGAAACGCCGCCGCCCGGCGCGGGATTGAAGACGGTGATGATCGCTGTTCCGCCGTTCAGGATATCCGCGGCCGTGATCAGAGCCCGCACTTCGGTCTCGGAGACGAAAGTGGTCGCGCGATCCGCGCCGTTGAACCTGACGACCGAGTTGGACACGAATCCTGTGCCTGTCACGGTCAGAATGAATGCCGGCCCGCCGGATGTGACTGTCGTCGGACTGATGGCCGTGATCGCGGGCACCGGATTGGGCGGCACGCTGATCGTGAAGAGAACATTGTTCGACGACCCGCCGCCCGGCGCCGGGTTGTTGACGCTGACCAGAGCGTTTCCTGGCGTGGCGATCCTCGCTGCGGGCACCTGAGCCGTCAGACTGGTGTCGCTGACAAAGGTCGTCGGCAATTCAACGCCGTTGAACCTGACGACCGAATTGCTGACGAAACTGGTCCCGGTGACCGTCAGCGTAAATTCCGGCGATCCGGCATCGACCGACGTCGGACTGATGCTGCTGATACGCGGAATCGGATTCGGCGTATTGATCGGGAAGTCGATGCTGTTCGACGCGCCGCCGCCGGGCGTCGGATTGACCACCCGAACCGTCGCCGTCCCCGCCGCCGAGAGATCGGCGGTCGTGATCTGCGCGGTGAGCTGGGTCGGACTGACGAAAGTCGTCAGCCTGTCGGCGCCGTTGAACTGGACCCTCGCGCCGTTGACGAAACTCGATCCGGTCACGGTCATAGTGAATGCCGGTCCGCCGACAACCCCTGTCGACGGGCTGATCGACGTCAGCACCGGCGACGGATTGGTCACCGCAAGGTTGAGCGTGTTCGACGTGCCTCCGCCGGGCGCCGGGTTCTGGACCGAGATCGCGACCGAGCCGGCCTCGGCGATCTCCTGCGAGAGTACGATGACCCGCAACTGCGTCGAGCTGACGAATTCCGGATTACGCGAGACCCCGTCGATCGAGACGGTCGCCCCGTTGACAAAGCCCGTTCCGTTGATCGTCAGTGTGAAGGCCGTTCCCCCCGCCACGACGCTTCCCGGTGCGAGCGAGGTCAGCGTCGGAGTCAGGCTGACCGGCGGATCGAGCTTGATCTGACCGGGCTTGAAATCGGCCGTCAGAATATTGGCCCCGAGATCGACCAGCTCGCGCGCGATCGGCAGATCGCCGAAACTGATCGTGGTCGAATTGACCGAACTGTTCGGCTGGACCGTGAACTTGAATTTGACGATCTCACGCACGCCCGCCGCATAAGCCTGCCCGCTGGGCAGCGCCAGCCCGATGCCGATCCGGCCCTCGTTGAGCCGCATCGTATTGACGTTGAGGATCGCGCCGGTCGAATCCGCGCCGAGCACGGCACCGGCGAAGACCAGTTGCGACGTGTCGAAGTTGATGCTGAATCCGATCGCGTTCTCATTGCCCTGCGAGACGAGATCGATCTTCAGTTCATTCTCCTGGCCGCGGAGGAAGACCTGTTGATCGCGCACCTGCACGGTCCGCGCCTGTGCGGTTTCGCCGGTCAGGTTCTGCGTGGTCGAATCTACATTCTTCTCGAAATAGCTCAGCGAACTGACGAGCGATGACGGACCGCCGGCCGGCGCGGGCTGTTCGAGCCCGGATGCGTACCGACCCGCCTGCACCCAGTCGGCGATGGTCAGCCGGCCGTCGCCGAGCGTCGGCTTGGGAGCGACGTCGGCACGCTGAATCTCGCTGCCGTCGGCCGGCGTATCGAGTCCGGCGACGAAGCGCCCGATCTGCGCCCAGTCGGAGACCGTCACGGACCCGTCGTTGCTGCCGGTCGGTCGCGGGCTGACATCGCCCTCGAACCCGGGCACCACGATCACCAGTCCGGATGCATAGCTGCCGACGACCGCGTTGCCGGTCGAATCGACCATCCCTCTGACGAACGGGATGTCTCCGAAATCGACGCTGGTCGTGTTGACCCCGGCGCCGGCGTTGACGTTGAAGCTGACCTTGAGCACCTCCCTGACGCCCGAACTGAAGCTCTGACCGGAGGGCTTCGTGACCTGTATCCCGAGTCGCCCGGATGCGGCTTCCAGACTGTCCACCGTCAGGACCGCTCCGGCCGCATCGGCTCCCGCACTGACCTGCGGGTTCGAGAGAACCGCCGGATTGAAACTGAGACTGAATCTGACCGAATTCTCATCGCCTTCCGAGGTCAGCAGAACCGGCACTGTAACCTTGCTGTTCGGCGCTGCGCTGTTTCCGGCGACCTGAAGCAGACGATTGGCCGGCGCCGAGGCCTCGATGATGTAGCCCGAACTGCCGGATACCGCCGAGACACCGATCAGATATCTGCCCGGCGTCAGCGGCGCCGGCGTCGTGACCTGCTGCACCGGACCGGGCAGCCGCGAATTGCCGACCATCGACAACTGGCCGGCGCCCGTCTCCTTCATCAGATAGAGCGCCAGATTGGCCCCCGAGCTGCTGCCGTTGAGTTTGACATCGAGCCGCGAAGCCTGACTCAGGTTGACCGCGTAAAGATCCTCGATCGGATCGCTCTGATTCCCGTTGAGCTGTATATTGATCTGCGAGTTGTCCCCGACCGCCACCTGACCGTCGCGCTTGCCCGGAACCAGCAGCAGGTTGGCCTGCGTCGAGGTTTCGTTCGGCTCGACCTCGAGCTCAGGCGTGCCCGGCGGCAGGACCGGAAAGTAGACGACGCCGGAGGGCCCTCCGAGCGACGGCGGATTGAAGACGGTCACAACAGCCGTGCCCGCCGTGGCAATGTCCTCGGCCGCAAGGAAAGCGATCAGCTGCTTATCATTAATATAGTTCGTGGTCTTCGGGTTTCCGTTCCAGCGCACGATCGACTGACCGTCGATGAAGTTGGCGCCGTTGATCGTCAGCGAGAACGGCCCGCCTCCGGCAATCGCCGATACGGGATTGATGTTGCTGATCACGGGCGGCGGCGCGGCGCTGTCGGGAGTCACACTCAGCGTGTAGTTCGCTGCGGCGGTATTCCCGTCGAATGCCGAAACGCCGATGTAATACGTCCCTGCGGTGAGGGTGATGATCGGCGTCAGCCGCTCGGTCGTCGAACTGCCGTTGGATACCGCCTGCGGCTCAATCTCGTCCTGCGGCCCGAGCTTGAACAGAAACAGATCGAGATCGGCCGCCGGATTGTCGAACGTCAGCTTGATGTCGAATCGCTTTGACTCGCCCGGCAGGACAGTAAACTTGAAGAAATCCTCAATCCAGTCCACCGGCCCGTTGTTGTACTTGAATTCGTACTCAGCGTTGTCGCCGAACTTGACCGATCCGGTCACCTGCCCCGGCGTCGCGATCTGGTTGGCTGTCGCCGGCTTGTCGTTCGGCTCCTGCTCCGCCCCCTGCGCGAACATCCCTCCGATCAGAGTACGCAGCGAGGTGGCCGAAGCACGCTCCGCCACCAGACCTGTCACAGCCGCCAGACCGAACAGCAGAATTACGGTCAAGACCAGCCTGACAGAACGATCGTTCTTATTTACAGATGTATTTCTCATAAAGGCGTACTCCTCCCAGAAGCTCGCGAAGCTGGGGTCCTGAAATAAATTTCAAAGTAACTGCGGTTGTCAGAAGTTCGTTTTTTTCAGGGAAATCCGGACGTCATCTCCCTGCCGGGCAACTCATCTTTTATATTCGACCGGCTGTAAGGCGCCGATCTCCGGCCTGATAAAGGGCATCGGTTCGCAAAAAATAACAGCTGGGCCAATGATAACCCGAAATGCGCCGGCATGCCATTGCTATTTTCTCGGAACGGGGATTGGGGACCGGCGATTGTCAGTCCACCGATC
>CALBSU010000164.1 GCA_937967285.1 uncultured Acidobacteriota bacterium | reverse complement strand
TCGCGAGCCGTATTCGTTCCGCCGTCGCTGACCACCACGATCGCCGAGAGCGAATTGCCGGCGGATTCATTGACAGCTTCGCGCAGCGCTCCGGGAAGATCAGTCACGCGACCCTCTGCTTTCAGGTTCTTCGACTCGCCGATGCGTCCGGCGGTATTCGAGAATCCGAAGAGGCTGGTGCGGAACTTCTCGTCGAGTCCCTTCATGAGGGGCGTCTCCGGCGAGAGCAGCTTCCTGACGGCCTCGATCCGCGGCCGGTTGTCTTCATCGGCCAGCTGCATGCTCCGCGAGTCGTCCGCAAGCACCGCAACCGTGGTACTCTTCGGGATCACCTGCGGGACGATCAGCACGGGCCGCATGAGCATCAGGATGATCAGTCCGAGCAGGCAGGCGCGCAGCGCGATCATGGCCAGACGGCTTCCGGATGCGATCCTGTAACCGGGTCTGATGTACAGAAAATAGACGAATGCCGCCAGGGCCGCGGCCGCCAGCAGGACGATCAGCCAAGACGGCCGATTGGCGAAGCCGAACTCGCCTCGGGTAAATGTCGACCACTTATACTTGAAGAAAAGTTGCACCAACTGATCCATGATAAACCGCTCCCCACTCTTGCCCCGGCAGTATGACGAATCGACATGATGAAAATCAGGACGAAACAGGTGGTCAGCAGCCACCATTATAACCAACGCTCTAATTCTGCGTAAAACTATTTGCGTCCACGGCGCTTTAAATGATCGAATGGCGATCGTTAAATCAACATAATTTGATGAGGTCCCAAAAAATGCGTGTCCCGGACGCTCAATGGAAGACGCTCAGGTTCAGGCTGGCGGGTCTGTTGCCGCTGGCCTTCTTCGTCGCTCGCGTTGTCGAATACGTGCGCGTCGAAACCCCTCAGCATATCCTCTGGAGTTGTCACGTCTCGAACCTGATCCTGGCGATCGGCATGTTCCTCGGGATCCCGTTTCTGATCAGAATCACTGCTTTCTGGCTTATCCTCGGAGTGCCGCCCTGGTTTTACGATATGGTCGCAACCGGACTGATCACTCCCGTTTCGATCTTCTCGCATCTCGGCGGAGCCTCTCTGGGAATCTACGCCCTCTGGAAAGTGCGCCCGAAAAGCGGCAGTTGGATTCTGTCGCTCATCTTCTTCCTGATTCTGCAGCAGATCACACGGCTGCTGACTCCGGCGGACATCTACATGAACGTAAATGTCGCGCATTTTGCATACGGTCCGTGGAAAGACCTGATCACGGATTACAGGATTTACTGGGTGGTCAATACATTCCTGACAGGGCTGGCGCTGTGGATTATGGAGTGGATGATGATCTTTCTGCTTCAGAACAGGGAAGGGGGCGCCCGGGGCGAAAAAAGTTGAGCGGGCGACCGGAGCCGCCCGCTCATAAAATTGATTGAATTCGTCTGAATCCCGATCAGAGTTACTGAACGAATACTGTTTCGCTGCGGCCCTCCCGATTCGCCGTCCGGTTGGTCGCATTCCGCGCCATCCTCCGTTCGGTTTTTGCCTTCAGCAGCTCCCGACCGATGATTGCGCCCGCAGGCCAGACTCTGGCGAGAAAGTACTTGTCACCGTACTGGCGGAACTCGAGCCTGTTGACCGACATCGCTTCGGCTCCCTGAACCATCTTCGCATTGAAGATGACCGCTTCCCTGCAGTCGGTCGAGCGGAGCATGTATCCCTCACCGCTGAAGTTGTTGAGACGGTAGACGGTGTAGGTGCCCGCCGGCATCTCAGTCCGCCCGACGTTGAAATTGAAGGGCACTGTGACAGTCAGTTCCCTCGAAGTCTGAGCCGAAGCGGCAATGCCGAGCATCAGAAACAGACACAATGTTGCGGCTGATTTCACTATCTGATTTTTCATCTTGTAAGTCTCCTTCTCCCCGGATAGCGGCTGGTCGAACCGTCGCTACCATTAATTTTCTCTGTACCGGGGCGAATCAGAAGAGTCGATAGCAAAGTCCGAAGACCCTGCAGGCTCAATTCACCCTCGATAACAATAGACGGATTCGACGATCGAAGGCGGACACGGCGGATGAAGAAATTTCTGCGGTGAAATCCGTGATGAAAAGGATGTCAAAGAGCTACGGGTCCGGATGACCCGGGATGAAAAAATATTATCCGGGAAGCGAATGGAGACGCTTCCAGTGAAGCGTCTCCTGTTCAGTCTGTTTGATGGTTTGAAGTCCGACGATTATCTGATCGGAATCGAAATGATTTCAGATGATCCCGGGTTGCCGGATTTATTGCGTGACCCATCCCGGTCAATCCGCGCGATTTCGAGTTCGCGGGGCGCCGATTTTCCTGCCGGAAGGATGCGGGAGAGAAAGTACCTGTCATTGAGACGGCGGAATTCGATCCTGCTGCCGGATGAGGAATCGGAAGTGCGAATCACCTTCGCGTTGAAAATAACGGCTCTCTTCAGATCGTCCGAGCGGAGGATGAATCCGTCACCGCTGGTGGCGCTGGTCCTGTAAATGGAGTAAGTGCCGGCGGGGAGCTCCGTCTTGCCGACATAAAAGTCGAACGGGATGTTGACGGTCATTTCTTTGGCGGTCTGAGCCGAGGCGGCGATGCCCAGCATCAGAAAGAGGCTCACAGTGGCGAATATATTAATGATCTGCTTTCTCATTTTTGAATTCTCCCTTCGGGCGTCCGGCCGAAGATGATCGACGCGCCGCCCGTTCTTCTCCGTGATTGGTTTTATCTGTTGCGTTTGCTCGGTTTAGCGGCTTTCCGCTGCGGAGTTGTGATCGAGGATGACGGCCCTGTCGTCTCCCTTGAAGACCAGTTTGGTCAGAGCCAGGCCTTTATCCGTGTTCGAGTAGTAAGCCTCGGTCTTGCGGACGGGTTTCTCGCCGCTCGCAATGCTGGCCCTGACCGTGATGATGATTCGTTTACCCTTGAGGATGCTGATCTCCGAGGCGCTCTCGTCGAATGCGACCTCGTATGTCCCCGGTTTGAGCGTCGTATTGCTGATCACCGTTTCCTGCGCGATGGTGATCGAATCCTTCAGATTTCGCCCTTCCGCCAGAGCTGTCGCGACGGCGATTATCGTCAGCGCAGTCATCAGCACAAGTTTGTTTATGGTTCTGTTCATTCCACTCCTTCTCCAGAATGTTGATATTGCCGATCATGCTCATAAATCGAGCGGATCTATCGAAAGCCGGCGTCAGGATTACGAAATCCGGTCTGAAATCGGCTTCACCCGCATGAGACGAAATCCGTCGGAAAAACCCGCCATGCCTTTTCTATTTTTTTCGAGTGACCAAGGCGAAGAGTTTTTAAACGCCAAGGCGCCAGGATGGCCAGGGGGAAGTTTGGAGGTCTTGTGGAGGGCTTGCTGATTTATGTCGAATGGGTTTGCCTGTTATATTTGTGACTCGCGATATTCAATTGCTGTCTATAATGATGATGATGACGACAGGTTCACATCAGATCACACAACTGTTGCTGGCCTGGGGCAACGGCGATGAGCGGGCGCTCGAAGAACTGATGCCGCTGGTTTATAACGAATTGCGCAGGGTCGCATCGCGCCATCTGCGCCGTCTGAGACCGGGCCAGACGATTCAGACGACGGATCTGGTCAATGAGGCATATCTGAGGCTGATCGATTCAAGCCTGGTGCGGTGGCAGAACCGTGCCCATTTTTTCGCCGTCTCGGCACAACTGATGCGTCGGATACTGGTCGATTTCGCGCGGCAGAGAATGAATCTGAAGCGCGGGGGCGGGGCACGGCAGGTCTCTCTCGATGAAGCGATGGCGGTTATACCGGAGCGAGGCGCGGATCTGATCGCGCTGGATGACGCGCTCAACAGGCTTGCGGATCTCAACCAGCGTCAGGCCCGGGTGGTCGAATTGCGGTATTTCGGCGGTCTGACCGAGGAAGAGACGGCGGAAGCGCTTTCAGTTTCGTTGCGGACCGTGCAGAGGGACTGGAATCTCGCCAGGCTCTGGCTCTACCGTGAGTTGCGCCGGGGAGGCTCTGATGACTCCTGAGCGCTGGGAGCGGATCGGAGAGTTGTATGAGCGGGCGAGGGAACTCGACCCTGACGAGCGGGCGAGATTTCTCGAGAGCGCCTGTGCGGGGGATGCCGAACTGCGCGGCGAGATCGAGTCCCTGATCGAAGTTCAGTCGAGCATCGGCGATTTCATCGAGGCGCCGGCCCTGAAGGATGCCGCGGAGCTGCTGACGGCTGAACCCCCCGGACTGCTGGTCGGAAATCAGCTCGGGCATTACCGGATTCTCTCGTTTATCGGCGCCGGCGGAATGGGTGAGGTATATGCCGCGCAGGATTCTCGCCTCGGTCGCAAGGTCGCCATCAAGCTGCTCCCGGCGGGAGTAGCGCGCAACGACGACCGGTTGCGTCGATTCGCGCAGGAAGCCCGCGCCGTCGGAGCTATCAATCATCCCAACATCCTTACCATACACGATGTCGGAACACATCAGGACGCGCCGTACATCGTCTCGGAACTGCTGGAAGGCGAGACGCTGCGTGAGCGATTGAAAAGAGGGCCGCTGGCGCCGCCGAGGGCCGTCGAGACCGCCCTTCAGGTAGCGCGAGGATTAACGGCGGCCCATGAACGCGGGATCGTTCATCGCGATCTGAAACCCGAGAACCTCTTCATCACCAATGACGAACGACTCAAGGTGCTGGATTTCGGACTGGCCAAACTGATGCAGCCGATCGGAGCCGAGTCGAATGATCAGGAATTTTCCGTCTTCAGGTCCACTCCGGGGATGGTGTTGGGGACGGTCGGATACATGGCGCCGGAGCAGTTGCGCGGGGAGGAGGCCGACCACCGGGCGGACATCTTCGCTTTCGGCGTCATCCTCTACGAAATGCTGGCCGGAGAACGCCCTTTCAAGGCTGATTCAGCGGCTGGTACCATGGCCGCGATCCTCGAACGGGAGGCGCCGACCTTGCCCGGCAGCTACGGCGAACAGTTGCCGGAACTGGAACGCATCATCCGTCGCTGTCTCGAGAAGCGCCCCGAGAACAGATTTCAGTCGGCCGGCGATCTCGGCTTCGCGCTCGAGGGGTTGACATCACGGAACCTCTCAACCTCGTGGCGAATTCAGTCCGGCGGGATCCCCGCGGGCCGGCAGCATGACGGAGCGCCGACCGTCCCGCTCCATCTCAGGCGTAACAGCATTGGCTGGATGGGATGGGCCGGGTGGATGGTCGCGGCCGTTTTTCTGCTTTCGACGATCGGTCTGGCCATCGCTTATTTCAGGCGACCGACGGCGGTCTCGAGGATCGTTCCCTTCACAAGTTTCCCGGGGCATAAATCCAGCCCTGTCTTCTCTCCGGACGGCAACCAGATAGCATTCTTCTGGGACGGCGGTGATGTCGAGGAACCCGGCATCTACGTCAAGCTGATCGATGCAGGGATGCCCTTGCGGATCGCGACATTTCCCGGCGGCTCGAGGGGCGGCGGGCTCTCTCTGGTCTGGTCGCCTGACGGCCGGCAGATCGCTTTCTCCAGAAGAGGCGCGGACGGCGGAATCTTTTCTATCCCCGCGCTCGGAGGTCCTGAACGGAAGCTGACTGATCTATCCGGGAGCTTCGCATGGTCTCCGGACGGGAAGTCACTGGCCGTGGCCTCGGCCGCAGCGCCTCAGTCGCCGATCGGCATCTTTATGGTTCCGATCGAGACAGGCGAGAAGCGCAAGCTGACGAATCCCGTCGCCGGATCTTTCGGCGATGTCTCTCCCTCCTTTTCGCCGGACGGACAGACCCTGGCATTCATACGCAGCCCCAATTTTCTGGTCGGCGACATCTATCTGATTCGGATAACTAACGGCGAACCCGTGAGGCTGACATTCGATAATCTGCAGATGGAGGAGGGGCTCGCATGGACGGCGGAGGGACGAGAGGTCATCTATTCGTCTCCGCGCGGAGGGCTGCCCAGTCTGTGGCGAATCCCTGTCCACGGAGGCAATCCTAAACGACTGATCGGAATAGGCGAGTATGCCTTCAATCCAACGATCTCGCCACCGGGCGATCGCCTGGCCTATGTCTACAGGCGCATCGACAGGAATATCTGGCGCATTCCCGGCCCTGGCTCGTCCTCCGGAGATAATGCGCCCGTAAAACTGATCGCCTCGACCAGGGACGATCTCAGTCCGCAATATTCGCCTGACGGTAAACGGATAGTCTTCGTCTCGGATCGCACGGGCAGTCGGGAGATCTGGGTCAGTGACGGTGACGGTCAGAATGCCGTGCAGTTGACGGACTTCGGCGGCAGTCATACCGGCACGCCTCGCTGGTCTCCCGACGGTGAGATGATCGCTTTCGATTCCCGTCCCGAAGGCCAGAGCGAAATCTTTCTGATCAGTCCCCGGGGCGGAAGGCCCCGTCGCCTTACGACTGAAAACTCGGACGATGTTCTCCCGAGCTGGTCTCACGACGGGCAGTGGGTCTATTTCGCTTCCAACCGGAGCGGGAACTGGCAGGTCTGGAAGAAACCGGCAGGCGGCGGTCAGGCTGTTCAGATCACAACGAACGGCGGTTATCAGGCCCTCGAATCATCCGACGGCAGATACCTGTACTTTGCCAAACGCGAGCCCGGTATCTGGAAAATGGCTGCCACGGGCGGCGAGGAAACTCTCGTCCTCGATCAGGCCAGATACGGCCAGTGGACCCTGCTGAATAACGGAATCTGTTTTATCGGCACGCAGGATTCGCAGCGCCATTCGATCGAATTCTTCAGCTTCTCATCCGGCAGGGTATCGCATCTGACCAGCCTGAGGAGCACCATCAGCACCAGCGGCGGTCCGAATCTTGGAAGCTCCCTCGACGGTCGATGGATTCTCTACTGGCAGGCGGATCAGATCGACAACGACATCATGCTTGTCGAGAATTTTCATTGAAATAGCAGGTGCGCCGGCGCCCCGCCGGCTAACCTTTTGCCCTCCCAGGCAGGCGAACCTCAGAGATTCGTCTATTGGAGTTCAAGCACGACAACGGATTTAGATGGAATCGTCAGCGTCAACTGCGAATTTTGAATCCTGTATCCGTTGAACGGAGCGGGTTTGATTGCGTTCGGATTCTCGAAGGTATTGAGGCCCGTCATCGCCGGCGCGGTCAGCACTTCTCCGGAGACGCTTCTGATCGCCGCGCCGGTGACGGTCGTCGAGATCTCCGCCGGCCTGTTGGGATCGAGATTGACGATCGACAGATGCAGCCTGCCGTTCCTGTCGCGCGAGGCTGAGGCGTTGAGCGCCGGAATCGTCCTATCTTCAAACTTGTATTGCGGCGAGCTGAGGACTACAGGAATCAGCGTAGCGTCCTGATGCACCGCGTACATTTTGAAGACGTGATAGGTCGGCGTCCGTAGCATCTTCTCACCGTCGGTCAGGATCATCGCCTGCAGGACATTGACGATCTGCGCGATATTGGCCATCCGCACCCGGTCGGCGTGATTGTTGAAGATGTTCAGGTTGATGCCGGCGACGACGGCGTCGCGGATCGTGTTCTGCTGGTAGAGCGCTCCCATGTTTCGGCCCGGTTCCGGGTCATACCACGTTCCCCATTCGTCAACCAGCAGTCCGACCCGCTTCTGCGGATCGTACTGATCCATGATCGCGCTGTGCTTCCGGATGAATTCATCTATCCGCAGGGTGCGGGCGAGCGTCGCGTGCCATTCCTTCTCGCCGAACTGCGTCGCCGAACCCTTCTTCTGCCAGTTGCTGGTCGGCAGCGTGTAGTAATGGAGCGAGTATCCGTCCATGTATCTCGTCGCCTGCGACATCAGCACTTCCGTCCACTTGTAATTGTCATCGTGCGAGCCTGAGACGATCTTCTGGATTTTGTTCCCCGACTGGTTCCTGATGAATGTGGCGTACTGGCGGTAGATGTCGGCATAGTACTCCGGCCGCATGTTGCCGCCGCAGCCCCAGGTTTCGTTGCCGACGGCGAAGAAGGGGACCTTCCACGGTTTTTCCCTCCCGTTGCTACGTCGCAGATTGGCCAGAGTCGAATCGGTATCCGAGGTCATGTATTCGATCCACTCCATCGTCTCCTGAGGAGTGCCGCTGCCGACGTTGCCGTTGACGTAGGCGTCCGCTCCCAGCATCTCGCAGAGGTCCAGAAACTCATGCGTCCCGAAGGCGTTGGTGTCGACCCCGCCCCAACTGGCGTTCGGACGCTTCGGCCTCTGGTTCCGCGGTCCGATTCCGTCCCGCCAGTGGTACTCGTCGGCGAAGCATCCGCCCGGCCAGCGCAGCAGCGGGATCTTGAGGTCCTTTAGCGCCGCAAGCACGTCATTGCGATATCCGCGCGTGTTGGGGATCGGCGAATCCTCTCCCACCCAGATGCCTTCGTAGATCAATCTTCCGAGGTGCTCCGCGAAATGGCCGTAAATATTCTTGTTGATCGTCGCCTGCGGCTGATCGGCCTGAATCACCAGCGAGGCTTTATTCGGTTCAGGGCTCTGCGCC
>CALBSU010000163.1 GCA_937967285.1 uncultured Acidobacteriota bacterium | reverse complement strand
CGGCCTGCGGCCTCGCTTCACCCGGGGCTATTTTCTGACGCCCGCTCCGCGGGCTTGAACTCCCAGTGGGGGCTGAGCAGTTACTTCTACTTTCTACTTTTTACTATTAATAATCTCATTCATCTTTATTCTTTGACCGGCAAGTTCCCCGTCGATACCCGATTTCAGGCAGAAATCGAGGTTGATCATGGCAAGTCTCAGGTTGATCGCGTCGAGCGGGACAAGGTGATCTTCGTCGAGATCGTCCAGTGCGTCCGGCGCGGTGAAGTTGAGCGGACAGAAATCGACCTCCTGTTCCTCTTCATCCGTTTCGTAAATCAGCGGAAGGCCCTGCGTCCGGCAGATCAGCGGACGTGATTCGTAGATCGAGCAGCGGTCTTCGACCAGCAGCGGGCAGCTCACCTCCTCGCCCCGAGCCTCTTTCAGTTCGATCTCCGCGGCCCGGGCCTCGATCGCTGATCGCGTCTCTTCAGGCAGATCGGCGATGGCATGTGCAATCCGGTCGGCTTCGACTCTGAAGACGGAGAGATGGTGCCGGCAGCAGCCGCTGCATCCCGATCGACATTCGAGATGGATCGAATACCTGTCCGACAGCCGTCGGGTCAGGCGGTCAACTTCATCCCTCAACTGTTCATAGGCATCACTCATAACCCGAACATACCAGAAACATGCCTGGAAATCTTCGAAGGAACTGTATTGTGAGGTTCCTTTTTCGGTTGATCCGTCATATCTTTTGGTCGATCTTTTTCGCATCAAAAAGAAAACCAGTAAGAATTTAAATATGCTGAGACGAGATACCGCAAAGCTGCTTGGAGCGCTGGTCTCTGTATCAACCTTGCTGACAGCGGTCTGTCTTGCGCAGGGTCAGCGGACGGTGACGCTGGCGGAGGCCGTCGAAACGGCCATCTCGAACTATCCCGCGCTGCGAGCCGCGCAGGCCGACAGGAAGGCCGCCGAGGCGGAGGTCGAACAGGCCCGGACCGGATATCTGCCTCGGGCGGATCTGCTCTGGCAGGAGAACCGCGCGACCAGGAACAATGTCTTCGGGCTGCTCCTTCCGCAATCGGTGCTGCCGTCGATCTCAGGCCCCGATCTCGGCGCGCGAACGCTCGAAAGCACCTGGGGCAGCGCCGGAGGCCTCATGCTCTCGTGGGAGCCGTTCGATTTCGGGCTGCGCAGAGCTCAGGTGGATCTGGCCAGGAGTCTGGACCGCCGGGCGACCGCCGACGAGGCCGTGACCAGGCTCGATGCCGGAGCGAGGGCGGCGGAGGCTTTTCTGTCATTGCTGGCCGCGCAACAGGCCGAACGGTCCGCCGCGGCAAGTCTCGAGAGGGCGGAGACTATCGCCCGAACCGTCAAAACGCTGGTCGACAATCAACTGCGACCGGGCGTCGACGCGTCGCGGGCCGATGCCGAGGTCGCCGCCGCGCGTTCACGGCTGATTCAGGCTGAGGCCGCCGTCAGGATCTCGCGCGCCGAACTGGCCGAGGCCATGGGGACCGCCGGCGTCGAAATTATCGCGACGACGGGACCGCTGCTCGATCTTCCTCCGACACAACCACCGCCTCAATCTGATTTCACGATCAACCCTCTGGCGCTGGCTCAAACCGCGAGAATCGACACGGCTCGCGCGCAGGAGAAGGTTTTCGACCGATCGTGGTTCCCGCGCTTCAACTGGCAGTCGGCGGTGTACGGGCGCGGAACGGGCGCCAGGCTTGACGGAACCTTCAACAACAATCGAGGCTGGTATCCGGATACATTCAACTGGGCGACCGGCGTGACGATCACATTTCCGATCATGGATTTCTTCGGGCTGCGCGCGCGCCGCAAGGCGGCAGAGTTCCGCATCGAAGCGGAAGAGGCACGACGCGACGAAGTGATCAACACGCTGAAGACGCGCGACATCAAGACGCGCGCACTGATCGACTCGGCCCGCAGAATCGCCGCCGAGACTCCGGCCCAGGTCAGAGCGGCATCACAGACGCTCGAGCGCGCGCGGGCCCGCTATGAATTCGGGCTGACGAACATCACCGAGGTCGCCGAGGCACAGCGTCTGATGGCACAGGCTGAAATCGACGACGCCCT
>CALBSU010000162.1 GCA_937967285.1 uncultured Acidobacteriota bacterium | reverse complement strand
CGCCGCATTTCGTCATCAACGGGCAGAGCCTCGCCGGCGCCCGGGAGATCGAAGCATTCACGCGGATCATCGATCGGGAGATCGCGGGACGATGATTCCACCCGCACCGCTCATCGACCAGCGCGATTCGGCCACCCCTTAACCACAATCAAGAGGAGCTTTTATGAAACTCGAATACTCGAAGATTCTTAGATTCCCGGCCATGCTGGCAATTCTGACTCTGCTCGCGGCGCCCGCCGCATCGCGCGGCCTCTTTCAGACCGATGACGACCTCGTGAGGAAGGGATATCTCAACCTCATGCTCTACCATTCGGCGGGCAAGAAGGCCGAGGCCGCCGGAGAACGGCGCGAACACGTCCCCTACGACGATATCGACATCTACATCTTCAACACCTACACCGGCAACCTCAGTGAGTTCGCCGACCGGAAGCTCTTCGAGCTGGTCACGCCTCCGACGGACGAGATGATTCAGCTCTCGAGACTGGTCCGGTCGACCGACAAGGATCCGACTCGATATCTCGTATACGAGGCCAGATGGATCCCCGGACGCTATGTCCCGCCCTCGCCGATTACGCTCCGCCAGTGGCTGCAGACCGCCGGTTACAACGACGTCGAAAAGATGACGACCTACGAGGTCCGCGTCCGGCTCGAAGGCAGGGAGAAGACCTACCGCGCCCTCGCCCTCCACCACAAACCGCCTCAGATGAAGAAGGACGGGAAGATCGAATATGTTGATATGATACTCGGCAACAACGGCGCCCTGACGGAGCTGACGGTCGAGGACCGGCCGGCTTTCGGCTCCCGCGAACGCAGTCCGTCCCGGAAGGATTCCCCGACAAAACCCGGGCTCGAATCCGACCCGCGCAAGGGGAACCGTCAGCCGGACCGCCCGTCGTTCGATCTCAGCCGGCTTGATAACGAACCCGACACGGGTCTGATCTATGACCGGACAACCTGCGACATGTCGGGGCTCTGCTGCCCGGTTGGCTATACCTCGCTCTCGCAGTGCTGTTCCTCACCGATGGGACAGTGGAGCGGTTTTCTCCCGACCTGCTCCTCCGGCGGTATCGGAGACTGGGACGGCGTTTTCGGACGCGGCGATTACGGGGGCGGAGGATTCGATGACGGAGGCGATCCCCCTCCGCCAGGCGACACATGCCGTCAGGAGCGAGTCTATGCCAATCCTTCTCAGCACGTCGACAGCAACACTGCGGGCCATATCTTTGGCTCACACGGCGGCAATACAACTCTTAAGGCCTACTGCAATGTCGAAACCAACTGCCAGGCAAGCTGCGGAGTCCAGTTTCCAGACACTCAGCAGTACGAGCATGGAATGGTGACGCTCGACATCATTCCGCCCCTCGGCGCCCTGTTCTGGCATTCAGTCGGCCCGGCTGAGAAATATGTCCGATCGGCCTCAGGATTCATCAACGGGAACAATACGCCCCCAACCTGCTCCGCCGGAGTCGCTTTCACCGTCAAATTGTGCTTCCTCGGCCTCTATTGCTCACACTCCATCAACTTCGGCGATTCCGGTACAGGAGTGACCGTGAGCACCAACGACAACCCATACCTGCTTTACAAACATGTGACCACTCACACCTGTCAGCGGCAGCTTTAGTATCCGTAACTTCTGTTTTTTAACTATTGAATCTAAAAAGTCGGGAAGCTCCGCAATGAAGATTTAATCGGAAAGGCCGCAAAGGGAGCAAAGGTTCTTTTGGAGATCAGTACCCGGGTTAATGCCCATTGGATGGGACCCGGATATTAATATCCAGAATAACCTTTGCTCCCTTTGCGGTTAAAGTTCCCGGGAGTCTCCGGAGTAATAGTTTTGCGCAGTTCTTCAACCCAGAAGATCGGCGAACTCAGGTCTGCTTCTGAGTGGATCCAGCTTCGGATCGTTCTTCAAGAACCGGGTCTCGGGGCATTTCTCTCTGATCGCCCGCTCCAGCCAGATGCGTGCCTGTCCGTAATCCTTCAACCCCAGATGGATCAGGAATATGCCGTATGGGCTGACATACCTGCTCCCCGACTCCCGCATCAACCTCTGCAACAGGCTCCTGGCCGCTTCCTGATTGCCTGAGTCGGCATAGGCATGCCCGAGTCCGCCGAGGATTCTGCCGCTGCCGCCCGCCAGCCTCGAAGCGGTCTCATACTCCTCGATCGCGCGCGGATAATCGCCTTTTCCGTGATGGGCGGCGGCCAGGCACCAGTGGGCGGGAAAGAATGACGGATTCAGATCCACGCTCGCCGAGCACTGCTTGATCGCCTGATCGAACTCTGCCTTGTAGTAATGCGCCGCCCCCTTCAGCCAGAGACCCGTTACATCCGCAATAACCGCACTCTGTTTCTGTCCTGCCTGCTGGAGCGAACTGTTGAGCTGCCCATGCTGCATCATGATGATTGAGAGCCAGTCGGCGGTCTCCGGACTGTCGATATTCAAAAGTTCGATGTAGCGTTTTCTGACGCCGCTCCAGTCCCTGTCCCAGGCGCTGATCGCCAGCCCCAGCGCCGCATGACCGCTGACCAGGTAGCCGTCCAGACTGAGCGCCTCCTCTGCCGCCTCCTTCGCCTTCGGAAACGCCTCGTTCGGCGGTATCAGGCTGAAGATGCCGAGCAGATTGTAACTCTCCGCCAGCCCCGCCCACGCCAGCTCGAATCCCTGATCAAGTTCGATCGCACGGCGATAAAGTTCAACCGCTTTGAGCAGAGACTCCTCCGTCACCTGGTCCTGAAGATACCTGGCTTTGAAAAAGAGCGATTTGACCTCCTCGTTCCTGCCGAACCCGACCGGCTTGAATCTCAAACCCGTCGAACAGACGCGGTGAACGATGAAGCGCGATACCCTTCTCCCGGCGACCTCTTCGATCACCTTCGGATCGGTCGACGGAATTTCGAAGGACTCAGTCCAGAGCGCCCGCCCCCCGCTCAGACTGTAGATCCACACCGACAACCGTGAACTGTCGTCGTACATTCGATACGTCCCGTCGACCACATACTCGACACCCAGGTCCTTCGCGGCAGCGAGCGGGTCGCGGTCGAAATCGCCGTACTCACGGACCGTTCCAAGCGGTTTCACCCTCAGCGGCTCGATTACGCTCAACCCCGTGATCAGACTGTCCGCTATCCCCAGGCCCAGATCCAGATCGCCGTCCCGCTTCGTCGGCTTGAACGGAAGCACCGCCAGCGTCCTCAACGACGAATCCATCCCTGCTTCCGGCCTGTCGTAATAAGCCTTCGCGGTAAAAAAACCAATTACCGCTGCAAGCAAGACAAGCGCAGGAACCATGATCCTGCGGATCGAGAATTCCCCACCTCTCTTCCCTGTCACAACCTCGCCCGGCTGATCATCGACCTCTATCACCTCAACCGGAGCGATGAACTTGTATCCCCTCCGCGGCAGCGTCTGAATATATTCCTCGCGCCCCTTCTCACTGTTCAGAATCTGTCTCAGACTGGATATGTGATGCGAGATGTTGCTCTCTTCGACTATCGCCCCCTCCCACACCGTCTCGATCATCTGATCCCTGTCGATGATTCGCCCGCTGTTGCTCACCAGCAGATGCAGGATCTCGAACGCCCTGACAGAAACTTCAACTTCCTGCCCGTCGCGGTACAGCGTCCGCCCCTCACAATCCAGAATGAACGGGCCGAAACGATACCTCTTCCTGCCATCAATCACCGGAGTCTTCTCCATATCGATTCCAAGAATCCCTGTTTGATCCGATTATCTGTTACGGTCGTGGTCAGGCTTCCAGGGGCCTTTTTATGCTGAGATCATGGCCGATCTCCCCTGCGAATACCTGCTCCGTTTATGGCCTTTCAGGCTGTATTACCTCGACATTATAATCAAGTTAGATACGGTTAACCACCCGGATTAACCGAAAATTCAGTGGATTCAGGAATAATTCAGGGAAAGTTCAATACATCCGGAAGCGCAGATGCCAAATTAGAGTTCTATCGGCATCTGATTTTCCGTTAGAGCGTCCTCGCCATTTTTTTTCGGCTCACATCAGCCTGATCAAAAATATGGAGTGCGACGGCCCGGCGTCGCTTTTGTAGTCCGATACTCATTTAATGGGACTACTAAAGCGACGTCGGGCCGTCGCACTCCATATTTCAGGGCTACTAAAGCGACGCCGGGCCGTCGCACTCCATATTTCAGGGCTACCAAAGCGACGCCAAGCCGTCGCACTCCATATTTCAGGGCTACCAAAGCGACGCCGGGCCGTCGCGCTCCGTATGTCAGATCACCTCGCTGCGCAGAGCAAGGCTGAAGCGGTCGATGGCGCGATCGACGGCGAGGATGCCGTCGAGATGGTCGATCTCGTGCTGGAGCAGTTCCGAGAGATCGCCCCGCGCCGTGATCTTCTGTTCCCGCCCGTCGGTATCGATAAAACTGACATCTATCTCGGCGTGCCTCTTGACCCTGACCATGAGGTCAGGGAACGAGAAGCAGTCGTCCCAGAGTTCCATCTTCTCATCGCTCGCGCCGACGATCTCGGGATTGATGAGCGGAGCCGGGCCGAAACTGCCGTCGTGCATATCGACGAAGATGATCCGGCTGTGGCGGCCGATCTGAGGTGCGGCGATGGCGCGCCCGAATCCCTTGCGGTCGCGGAAGTCGGCGAGAGTCGAGGCGAGGTCCGAAATGATCTCGCGAGCCTCGCGCGGGTCCTTCACCGATTCCGATCTCATTCTCAGCCCCGGATTGCCGAGGAGCAGGATGTCCCTGACTGCCATCTTATTTCTCCCAATTAATGAAAAATCCTGTAAAATTGCCTTTTAAATCGCCTGAAAGGTAGTTTATCAGACTTGAACAACAACCGCATGCCGCTCGAGGCTCCTCACAGCAACGGTCGCCGGCTGATCCTCTTCGATTTCGACGGAACCCTGGTCAACACCACGCCGCTCATCCTCAGGTCGTTCCACGCAACGTGGGAGGAGCTGTTCGGATTCACATTCTCCGACGATATCTACATTCGAACCTTCGGCATGCTGATCCACACGGCCTTCAGGGATCTGATCGAACTGTCTGTCGCAGAGGGCAGGATGGATATGCCGCCGGACATCGAAGCGGAGTGCAGGAGGATTCTGCCGGTCTATCGCGGCTACAATCTGGGCTGGCACGACGAGATGATAGAACAGTTCGACGGCATCGAGCCGCTGCTTGAGGAACTGAAGGACGACGGACACCGGCTGGGCGTGGTCTCATCGAAGATCCGCGCCGGCGTCGAGCGCGGCCTCAACCTCTTCTCGATGGCCGGATATTTCGACTGCCTGATCGGGGCCGAGGACGTGACCAACCACAAGCCGCATCCGGAACCGCTGCTCAAGGCGGCGGCGGCCATGAACGACGCGCCGGAGCGGACGCTCTATGTCGGCGACAGCATCCACGATGTGGCCGCAGGCAGGGCGGCCGGGATGACGACCGTGGCAGTCAGCTGGGGCCCGTTTCCGCGGCCCGACCTCGAAAGCACCGGCCCGGATTACCTGATCGACAGTCCCGCCGAACTGCTGCGGATCCTTTGACCAATCACTCTTCGATCATCTTTCTGACCCTTTCGAGATCGGCCGGCGTATCGACGCCGATCGAGCGGTGCGAGACCGGGACGACTCTGATCCGGTAGCCATGTTCGAGGGCGCGGAGCTGTTCGAGCGTCTCGAGTTTTTCGAGCGGGGTCGAAGGCAGCCCGGCGTAGGTGAGCAGAAAATCCCTCCGGTAAACGTAGAGGCCCGTGTGCTTGGCCATCAGTTTGAGCAATTCCGGTCGAGCACGGAGCGCCGCTTCGGCCGAGCCGTGCTCGATGGCCGCGGCGCGCGGATAGGGTATCGGATGCCGCGAGAAATAGAGCGCGAATCCGGACGCATCGACGACCACCTTGACGACGCTCGGATTGATTGCATCGTCGGCCGATTCGATCGGCTCGCTCGTCGTGCTCATGACGATCGCAGGGTCGGCGAGCGCCGGGGCGAGCGCCGCCTCGATCGTCGACGGTTCGATCAGCGGCTCATCCCCCTGAACATTGACGATCAGATCCGCATCGAGACCGGCCGCAACCTCAGCCAGGCGGTCGGTGCCGGTGCTGTGATCGGGCGAGGTCATGACGGCCTCTTCGCCCGCGTCCAGCACGGCGCGAAGAACCCTCTCGTCATCGGTCGCCACGATCACCCGCTCGATCGCTTCGACGGCCCGCGCACGCGCCACGACGTGCAGGATCATCGGCCGCCCGCCGATCTCGAGCAGCGGTTTCCCCGGCAGGCGCGATGAAGCATACCTCGCCGGTATCACAGCCACCGTTCTGGTTCCTTTATTATCTTTCATATCCACAATCTTCCCTCACCCGGCACTATTGTCCGAAAACGGGATTTTAAGCCATCCGGCCACTTTTTAAAGATCCCTCCGGCCGGAGGAATTAAAAAACTGATAGACATTGAGTTAAGGATCGGGGAAAATACGACTTATCCGACCGTCACTCGATTGACGGAAGGCTGTTTTATGCGGTCAGTCGAGGCACGTCACGGATCGACTCCGTGGCGATGTGTCGGTTTTTGCAGGGAGATACGTTTATTCTGCAATTGCATTAATAAAGATATGAGTTTTGCGACAAAAGCGATCCACGCGGGGCAGGAGCCTGACCCTGTCACCGGTGCGGTAACGATCCCCATCTACCAGACATCCACCTATGTTCAGGATGCTCTCGGGAGCCACAAGGGATACGAATACGCACGGACACAGAATCCGACCCGCGAGGCGCTGGAAAAGAATATCGCCGCGCTCGAAGGCGGCCACGCCGCACGATGTTTCGCCTCAGGCATGTCGGCCATCGATACCGTGCTCAGACTGCTCAAGGCCGGCGACCACGTAATCGTCTCCGAAAACACCTACGGCGGCACCTACAGGCTCTTCGAGCGTGTACTGACTCAGTTCGGACTGACCTTCAGTTATGTCGACACGACCGATGCCGGCAACGTCGAACGCGCTCTGCGTGATGAAACGCGGATGATCTTCATCGAGGTGCCGACCAATCCGATCATGGCGATCGCCGATCTGGAAGGCATCTCGAAGATCGCCGCCGCAGGGAATATCAGGCTGGCCGTTGACAACACCTTCATGAGCCCCTATTTTCTGCGGCCGATCGAACACGGCGCGGACATCGTCATCCATTCGACGACCAAATATCTCAACGGTCACAGCGACAGCGTCGGAGGAGTGGCCGTGACCGCACGACCGGAAGATTCCGAGCGAATCGCATTTCTGCAGAACGCCGTCGGAGCGATAATTTCTCCGCTCGATTCATGGCTCGTTCTGCGCGGCATCAAGACACTCGCCGTCAGGATGAAGCAGCATGACGAAAACGGCCGGCTGGTAGCGGCTTTCCTCGCTGAACATCCGCGTGTTCATAAGGTATACTATCCAGGTCTGGCCGGTCATCCCCAGCACGAAAGGGCCAAAAAACTCTTCTCCGGATTCGGAGGAATGATCGCCTTTGAAACGGGTTCTCTTGCGGCGGCGCGCTCAGTATTGGATAATGTCAGACTGTGTGCTCTTGCAGAGAGTCTCGGCGGGGTGGAGACGCTGATCTCACATCCGGCTACAATGACGCACGCATCAGTTCCGGAGGAGCAGCGGACCAGACTCGGAATCACCGACGGACTGGTGCGCATCTCTGTCGGGATCGAGGACGCAGAGGACATCATTGCGGACCTGGACGCCGCTCTGGATAAAGCGTGATCACCGCGGGCAGTTTTCAATCAGGCGGGCCTGCAAGGCTGGCTGTTGCTGATGATTCAGAAATCACTTAGATGATAAAGTTTGGATATGGCTGAGCTCCCGGACATAACACTAGCGTTATATGCCCTGACCGATGTGGGCATGGTGCGCAGTGGCAACGAAGACAATTTTCTGATACTGGACCTGTCATCCGGCCAGAGCTGGACAGCCAGCGATGAAGAACCTCAGAATCTGCTGACCTATTCGCAGGGCTACTACGGGTCTCTGCTGGCCGTCTCGGACGGCATGGGCGGCGCGCTGGCCGGCGAGGTCGCATCGCGAATGGCGGTTGAGACCGTGCGCGACAGAATGCTCCAGCTTCAGGCGCATGACGTATACAGCAAGATGTCGTTCCCTGAGCGGCTTCGTCTGTCGATCGAGGAAGCAAACCTTCTGATCAATGACGAGAGCCAGAACAACCCGGCTCACAAGGGGCTGGGGGCGACGTTTACCGCAGTTGCCGTCAACGGAAGCAGGATCTTCTTCGCTCAGGTCGGCGACAGCCGGGCCTACCTGCTTAGAAACGGCTCCATCTTCCGCATCACCAAGGATCAGTCGCTGGTGCAGCAGCTGATCGACGCCGGTCAGATCACTGAGGAAGAGGCCGAGACGCACAGCTATCGCAACGTCATCCTTCAGGCGCTGGGAGCGCACAATAACGTCAACGTCGAGGTCAACCACGTCCCTCTGTGCCAACTGGACACTCTCATCCTGTGCAGTGACGGCCTGTCAGGAAAGATCAACCAGAGCGAGATTGCCAGAATAGTTCACGAATCCGCGGATCTTAAGTCGGCCTGCGCGGCCATGATCCGACTGGCCAACGAACGCGGAGGCGAGGACAACATCACGGTTGTCGTGGCGCAATTCTCGGGCGCAGGGCTGCCTCTGCCGGGCGATGAAATAGTCGAACCATCGAGACTGGCTCGCTCACCGGACACTCCGACTGAGATCAACTGGGGTATCGGAGCCAGGACCGATTCGCTCGGAGAGAAGAGCGAAGAGATACCGATCGGGCAGCTGGGCGGCGGACTTTCGGCGACCGAACCTCTTCCAACTCCGCCGGCCGAATATACTCCGTTCACGGCATCACTCAATCGCGAGACTCAGGAACCGGCCAGGACCAACGATCTCTCCGATCGACGCGGACCGATCACCTCGGTCTTCGCGGCGGAAGATTTCGATGATGACCCGCAGGTGACCGCGAAAGTACAGCCGTCTCAGAGCACTTCGCCAATCGACAACAGGAACACATCGCCTCTCGATGACGAGCCGGATGTTCAGACCGCCGTTCAGACGGAGAAGGCCGAGACGGTCGAGAAGAAATCTGACGACAAGCCCGGGAAGAAGAACGGCCCTTCCGGATTCAACATTCTTCTGATCGGCGGCCTGATTGTCATCGGCCTGGGAGCCGCGTTGCTGGCGGGTTACTACTTCAGACAGCAGGCTGAAGCGCGAAACGCTGAAGCCGAGATGCAGCTCCAGCAAGACTACCAGAACCAGAAGGACGGCCAGATAGGCCAGCTCCGTGAGAAGATCGCCGAAATCACCAAGAAGCTGCAGGCGATCGACAAGCCGTCGCTCAAGGACAAGAGCGTGATCTGGCAGGAGAGCCTGAACAGGCTGAGCCTGAAACTGGACGAGGTCGACAAACTTCCTTCCGAAAAGCTGCAGGAGATCGGCCAGAACTGCACTGAGATCGACAAGGAACTGAAGAAGATCGAGGACGAAGTCAACAGCCTGCAGGGCCTGATTCCATTCGCACTCACCAATCGAGAACCGGTCAAGGTCTGACCGATCACAGATTCACGACAAAGACAGTTTTAACCCCGGCGATCTTTCTGATATCCGAGATCACCTGGCCGAGATCCGCCTTGTGTCCGGCCGGCGCCTTGACGGTCACCATTCCATCCCTGACATCGGCGACCCATCTTTCAGTCTCCGGCCTGCTGTCGAGCAGGCGCCGCACCTCTGTGCCGACTTCGGCATCGTTCCGGCCGATCAGCCTGGTGCTCGCCCTTTGAGCTCCCTTGCCGAGCCCTTTCGCGCCGCGGACCGATGCGCCGCCGACTTCCGAGGCAACCTCTTTCGACTTGCCGGCAGCCGATTCGCCGAGGTCCCAGGTCTTCTCGAGGCCGGTTACCGCGCCGTCCCTGACCTTACCGGCGGCGCTACCGATCGACTGGCCTGTCGCGATCGTCGTATCGCGGACTCCGCCGCCGATTCGCGGCAGCAAACCCGGGGATCCGGTCGAATCCTTCGCCGGATAGGTCAGGCCGAGGCTCAGATAAGTCTCGCGGTCGAT
>CALBSU010000161.1 GCA_937967285.1 uncultured Acidobacteriota bacterium | reverse complement strand
GCCGAACTATCTCTTCATCGCCGTCGACGATCTGAACGACTGGGTCGGAGCGCTCAAAGGCCATCCTCAAGTCAAAACTCCGAACATCGACCGGCTGGCTGCGCGCGGAGTGCTCTTCACCAACGCTCACATCCAGTCGCCGCTCTGCAATCCGTCGCGCGCCAGCCTGATGTCGGGATTGAGGCCGTCGAGCACCGGGCTCTACACTCTGCAACCCGGCCTGCGCGACGTCCCGCGTCTCAAAGAACACGTCATGCTGCCGCAGTATCTGGCCGCTCACGGATATGCGACGTTCACCGCCGGCAAGATCTATCACGACGGATCGATCAAAAGGGAAGGTCAGTTGCTCGAATTTCAGGAATGGGGCGATCGCAGCGGCATGCCTTATCCTTCGAAGAAGTTCGTCGAGACGCCCGATCCGATCAAGGCCATGGACTGGGGTGTCTTTCCGGAAGACGACCGGGAGCAGGCCGACTGGAAGATCGCCGATTCGGCCATCGCTTATCTCAACAAAACGACGAAAGAGAAGCCGTTCTTCCTGGCGGTCGGATTCAGGCTGCCTCACGTGCCATGTTTTGCCTCTCAGAAGTGGTTCGATCTCTATCCTGATGACAAACTGATCATGCCTCCGGTCAAGGATGACGACCGGGCAGATGTCCCGGAGTTCTCGTGGTACCTGCACTGGAAGCTGCCGGAGCCGCGTCTTTCGTGGCTCAAATCGAGCAATCAGTGGCGCCCGCTTGTTCGCTCCTACCTGGCGACGATCAGCTTCATGGACAGTCAGGTCGGGAGAGTCCTCGATGCGCTCGAAGCCAGCGACAAGTCGGACAGCACCATCGTCGTGCTCTGGTCAGATCACGGCTGGCATCTCGGAGAGAAGGGCATCACCGGCAAGAATACGCTCTGGGAACGATCGACCAGGGTGCCGCTGATCTTCGCAGGCCCCGGGATTCCGCAGGGCAAATCCAGTTCGAGGCCGGTCGAACTGCTCGATCTCTACCCGACGCTCGTCGAACTGAGCGGCCTGCCGAAGAAGAGCGGGCTCGAAGGACAGAGCCTGGCCCCGCTGCTGCGAAATCCGCAGGCCGGAAGGACCCGGCCGGCGATCACCACTCACAATCAGGGCAATCACAGCGTGAGGTCGGAACGTTACCGGTACATTCGATACGCCGACGGCTTTGAGGAGTTCTACGATCATCGCACCGATCCGAACGAATGGTTGAATCTGGCCGGCGAGAGGCGTTATGCCGCGCTCGTTCGCGAACACCGACGCTGGCTGCCGAAGGTCGATCTGCCGCCGGTCAAGGGCAGCGCTCATCGACTGCTGGTCAGGGAGAACGGCGTCTGGATGTGGCAGGGACAACCGATCCGGCCTGAAGAGAAAGAACCGTAATTTGTCAGTAACTGCTTGGCCTGAAGAGAGTTATTTTTTGGACAGGCTTTACAGGATTTATCAGGATTTACAGGATTGATTCAGGGCAATGAAGTAGCCTTTTTGTCCGGAAATTCCCTGTGGAAGACCTGATGTCGGGACACTTATCAAAATGGCCCGGAGGGTCTATCGACAATAGCCCCGCGATTCATCGCGGGGATTCAGTCAGCGTTATGTGAGAGTCCCGGA
>CALBSU010000160.1 GCA_937967285.1 uncultured Acidobacteriota bacterium | reverse complement strand
TTCCCCTTGGAGAAAGCATTATGAATTATCAGGGTGAACAACTTGACCGGCTGCTGGCGACGATAAGAAAACGGCTCTACCTGCTGAAGCTGCTGCGGGGAGGCGCGATCACGATGATTGTCGCCGCCACGGCGCTGCTGCTGACGGGACTTGCGGCCTACCGGTACCGGTTCAACACCGGCGCGCTCGTCACGCTCCGCGTCGTCTGTCTGCTCGCCCTGCTGGCCGCGGTCTGGTATGTCATCGTCCTGCCGATTCGCCGCCGTTACGCCGACGCGCAGCTTGCCCGTCTGGTCGAGGAGCGGCACGGAGACCTCGATGACAGGCTCGTCACCGCCGTCGAGTATTCATCCGAAACTCCCGGGGGGATTTCGCCGGCGATCGTCGATCGGCTGATCTCGGATGCCGGCGACCGTGCCGGACGGATCGATCCGGGAGAGATCGTTCCCCGCAAGCGATTCTGGCAGTACGGCGGAGCCGCCGCCGCCAGCCTTGCGCTGCTGCTCGGAGCCATCTTCTTCGGTCCGGCTGAAATCCGCAGCGGCGTAGCTCAACTGCTTGCTCCGGCCAGCGCAGCCGCGGCAGCCAACGCATTGCAGATCACCGTCAAACCCGGCACGGTCCGCATCCCGCGCGGGCTCGATCAGAAGATCACGGCGAAACTGGTCAACTTCGAAGCCGACGAAGCCACGCTCTTCACCCGCAAGGCCGGCGCCTCCGACGATCAGTGGATCGGGCATCCCATGGAACCAGCGAAGAAGGAAGCCGAATTTCAGTTCTTCCTGTTCAACATGCAGGAAGATACCGAATACTTCGTCGAATCCAGCGGTTGCAGGTCTGAAGTTCACAAGCTGACGGTCGTCGACCTGCCGATGGTCAAACGGCTCGACCAGACGCAGACTCCGCCGTCATACACCGGCCTCGCCGCAAAGACGCTCGAGGATGCTCCCGATGTAGCCGTGCTCGCCGGCACCAGCGTCAAAATCACCGCCCGGCTGAGCGGGAAAGCTAAATCAGCCCGCATCGTTCTGGCCGACGGATCGAAGATCGAGATGGCCGCGGACGGCGACAAGAGCTTCTCCGGATCGCTGACCGTCAACAAGGAGAACACCTATCACATCGAACTGACCAGCATCGACGGCGACGTTTACAACGGATCGAACGAATACGACATCACCATCCTCGAGGACCGGCCGCCCGTGGTCAGCTTTGAGAAACCCGGCCGCGACACCCGCGCCTCCAGCATCGAAGAAGTGCTGACGCTGGCCAAGGCCGAGGACGACTACGGCGTCACATCGCTCGATCTCCACTTCTCCGTCAACGGCGGCGAAGAGAAGAAGATCGACCTCCAGAAACTGCGCGGCGAATCGGCGAGGGTTCTCTCGGGCGCCCACACATTCTTCCTTGAAGAGTACGGACTGCAGCCCGGCGATCTGATCGCGTACTATGCCAGGGCGCGCGATGCACGAAACGAGACGACCAGCGATATCTATTTCATCGAGATCAAGCCGTTCGAGAAGGACTTCAAACAGTCGCAGCAGGCCGGCGGTGGCGGCGGTGGAGGCGAGGAGCAGCAGGGGCTGACCAAGCGCCAGAAGGAGATCGTCGCAGCGACATTCCGTATCAACCGCGAGGAGCCGACTTACTCCGATCAGGAGAAGACCGAGAACTACAACACCGTCACCCTGGCGCAGGAGAAGGTGCGCGAGGACGGACTGGCGCTGATCGAGAGGATCAAGCGCCGGCTCGGCCCGCAGATCAATCAACAGCCAGATTTCCAGAAACTGGTCGACCATCTGACACAGGCAACGAAAGAGATGGAGCCCGCCGCGGCCGAGCTGAAATCCCGCAAGGGCAAGGAGGCGCTGCCGCACGAGCAGAAGGCGCTCCAGCAACTGATGCGCGCCGATTCGATCTTCCGCGAGATGCAGATCTCCTTCAACCAGGACGGAGGTCAGGGTCAGAGCCAGAACGCGCAGGAGCTGGCGGACCTGTTCGAGCTCGAGATGGACAAGATGAAGAACCAGTACGAGACTCTCAGGCGCGAACAGCAGCAGCAGGCCCAGCAGAAGGACGACGAAACGAAACGCAAGCTCGAGGAGCTCTCGCGCCGCATGCAGCGCGAAGTCGAACAGCAGCAGCAGCGCGCCCAGCAGGGCCCCCGCAACAGCAGCGGCGGTGGCGGCGGACGCCAGCAGCAGCAGATGATCGACGAGGCGCGCAAGGCCGCGCGGGAACTCGAACGACTCTCGCGTGAACGGCGCGATCCTCAAATGATGGACCTGAGCAATAAACTCAATCAGGCCGCCGACGAGATGCAGCGCGCACAGAACGCTTCGCAGAACAACCGCGAACAGGAATCTATCTCACGCAACCTGCGCGCCATGCAGCAGATCCAGGACGCCCAGCGCAAGCTCAACCAGCTGCAACAGCAGCAGGGCGGACAGTCCATTCAGGATCTTCGCCAGCGCGCCGCCAGTGCGGCATCGCGCCAGCAGGAGATCGCACGCGAGATGGATCGGCTGCAGCAGGGCCGCCCCGGTGACGCAGCCAGTCAACAGGCCCGGCAGCGCCTCGGCGAACAGAAGGAATCACTCGCCAACGACGTCAACAGCCTCGAACGCGACCTCGACCAGACCGCTCGCGGAATGGGCCAGGAACAGCAGTCGGCGGCCAACAAGCTCCGCCAGGCAGCCAGCTCACTGCGCCAGAACCGCACCTCCGACCGCATCCGCAGCACCAAACAGCTCATGGATATGAATGCTATGGAGACCGCGCGGATGGGCGACCGCATGATTCAACAGAATCTCGAGGAGGTCTCCGAAATGCTCCAGGAGGCCGAACAGAACGCCAAAGCGAAGGCCGGCGCCGGAGGCAACGAAACCGAACAGAACCTCGAACGCGCGCGCCAGCTCGCCGATAATATCGACTCCCTGCGCAGAAAGATCGCCCAGAATGCCCAAAACCGGCAACAGGGTCAGCAAGGGCAACAAGGTCAGCAAGGCCAGCAGGGCCGGCAGGGTCAACAGAGTCAGCAGGGTCAACAAGGTCAGCAGGGCCGGCAGGGCCAGCAAGGACAGCAGGGCCAACAGGGTCAACAAGGTCAGCAGGGTCAACAAGGTCAGCAGGGCCAACAAGGTCAGCAGGGCCAGCAAGGTCAGCAGGGTCAACAAGGTCAGCAGGGCCAGCAAGGTCAGCAGGGCCGGCAAGGTCAGCAGGGCCGGCAGGGTCAGCAGGGCCAACAGGGGCAGCAGGGCCAACAAGGTCAGCAGGGCCAACAGGGTCAGCAGGGCCAGCAGGGTCAGCAGGGTCAGCAGGGCCAACAGGGTCAGCAGGGCCAACAGGGGCAGCAGGGCCAACAGGGTGGGCAGCAAGGCCAACAGGGTGGTCAGGGAGGACAGCAGGGCGGCGGTCAGCAGCAAGGCGGACGGCAAGGAAATCCCAGTTCACAAAGCGCCCAGAATCCTTCAGGCGGCGGCGCCATCCGAGGCACTCCGGACCGCCAGCTGGGATCCGAGCTTCGCCAATACCTGCAGGACGCCGAGGCCCTCCGTCGCAACCTGGGCCGTGACCGCGATCTGCAGCGGAACCTCGATCAGGCGATCGACGCGCTCCGGCAGGCCAACACCGGAATGGCGCGCGATGACGAGCAGACCGCCTCGATGCTCAAAACTCAGGTGGTCGAACCTCTCCGCAGCATCGAGATGGAGCTGAGCAAACGACTGCAGGCCAAGCTCGGAAAGAACAACCTGCGAGTCTCGGATGAGGGCGCCGCTCCCGACCGCTATCGTAAGCTGGTGGACGAATACTACAAACGACTCTCATCCAAACAACCACAATAATCGGAGCCAATGGAGCGCCGACTTCCAGTCGACATGCATGTCAGTTGAATGCATGCCGACTGGAAGTCGGCGCTCCAAACTAACAATGAAAAAACCATTCCTTATCGCACTACTTTGTGCCCTGACAGCAACACCAGCAATATCACAAACCGCCAAACGTACCCGGAGACCCGCGGCATCCCGTCCTCTGAGCGTTGAAGCACAGCTCAAAAAACTCGAACGCGAATGGTTCGATGCCGTAGCTAAAAACGATGCTGCCACGCTGAACCGGATCTTCGCTCCTGAATTCATCGCCATCAACACCGATGGAGGCACGATTGATCGGACGTCGATGACCAAAATGCTCAGTCAGATCAAACTGGACGAGATCAGAACCGACGAGTTCAAGCTGCGCCAGTACGGCACGATGGCCATTGTCAACGGCCTCTCGACCTACATCCGGGACGGCAAGGAACTCGGAACGTCCAGCCATCAGGAAGTATGGGTCAGGCGCGCCGGCCGCTGGCAGGTCGTCTCGTGGGTCTCAATCCCCGTTGAAAAGTTTTCGATCGGGGCAACAATGACGGAATCCGGTCTCAAATACATCGATCACGTAGTCGGAACCGGCCCCAGCCCTCAGTCCGGCCAGACTGTAACGGTTCACTATACGGGAACGCTCACTGACGGATCGAAATTCGACAGCTCGGTCGATCGCGGCAAGCCCTTCGAGTTCACGATCGGAATCGGACGGGTCATCAAGGGATGGGACGAAGGCGTCATGTCAATGAAGGTCGGCGGCAAGCGCCGGCTGATAATCCCTCCGCAACTCGGCTACGGCTCACGAAACGCAGGGCCGATCCCGCCGAACTCGACTCTCATTTTTGAAGTGGAGCTGCTGGGAGTGAAGTAATATGGAGTGCGGCGCCCGTGGGCGCCGCTTTCTGATCCTTGCCAATTACAGTGATTTTCACGGCGCGCCCGCAGGCGCCCCTTTCTGATCCTTGCCAATTACAGTGAGTTTTACGGCGGCGCCCGCTGGCAAAGCTTCCTGATCCTTACCGATTACGGTGATTATCACGGCGGCGCCCGTGGGCACCGCACTCCATACACAATATGCCCGGGCGATCTGATTCCAAAAATATCAAAGTATTGTTTATCGGCAACAGCTTCACCGCGCGGAATGATGTTCCCGGACTTATCGCGCAAATAGCTGAATCCCGCGGCGGACAGCTCGATCACAGGCTGATCTCTGCAGGCGGAGCTTCGCTGCGAATGCACTGGAACAGAGGCGAGGCTCAGGAGGAAATTCGCAAGGGAAATTACGATTACGTCGTACTTCAGGAGCAAAGCACCCTGCCCGTCAAAAATCCGAAGCGGATGCACGAGAACATCAGGCTCTTCGACGAGATGATCGGAGAGTCTCGCTCAATGACAGCTTTGTACATAACCTGGGCTCGACAAAACGCACCCGAGACTCAGGATGCGATAACTCATGCCTATTCCAGTATCGGCGTGGAACTCGGCGCCACAATCATCCCGGTCGGCATCGCCTGGAAAAATTTCCTGCAAGCTCACCATCTGCCGGTACTCTATGACAAGGACCAGAGCCATCCCTCGCCGGCAGGGTCGTACCTGTCAGCCTGCGTTTTCTTCGCTGTGCTGTTCGATGAAACTCCCGTCGGCGCCCCTTCCGGGTTGAAGGGGCTTAGCGAGGCGGAGACAAGACTGATTCAAATGACCGCATGGGAAACAGTGAAAAACTATCAGCCCGCCAGATGACATCGCGGTCTTCTCGAAATAGAAGTACCTACTGCAATCTTTCAAATTCAGACCGAGCCTCGATCATGATCGGCAGGTCGGCATCAGCATCTTTCCAGACCGAAAAAAAGTTCCTGTAGGCCGTTTGCGCCGCCTCCGCATCGCCGGTCAGGGCAATCGAGCGGGCAAGCCCGAGATGGGCCAGCGGCCACAGGATCTGCCAGTATGAGCGGCCGCGATGGTCAAGGATCGTGCGGAATTCGGCGGCGGCCTCGGCCCCGGCGCCCTTTTGCAGCCACGCCTGACCGCGAAACCACGAAGACCATGATTCCGTAGCCCTGTTTATCGCCTCGGTATCAGGATGCCTGGCAGGCAGCGTTTCTAATACGAGATCCGGTTCTCCGCGCGCAAGGTGAACGGCGGCATCAACGACCGGAGACCAGATGCCGTTGATCAGTGTATCCTGCTTGTACTTCTCGCGAAAACCGGCAGCCAGCGTCCGGGCACGCGCCGCATCGCCGCAGAGAGCCAGAGAGGGGAGCACTCTGATCTTTTCTATCGGATAACCGTTACTTGAAAGCACCTGGGTGAAGCTCAGTCTGGCGACAGGGCAATCGCCGATCAAAGCCCCCGCGACTCCCTCGTAACGCGCGGCCAGACTCGCCAGTCCCTGTGCGTTGTATTGCTCGTACAGCTTGCGGGATTGTCGGGAATGCTTCTGCGCCGCGCGCCATTGACCGCGCTGTAATAACCAAAGCGCGCGCATGTTGTAGCTCCAGTCCTTGCGAACAGCGCTCCAGTCCAGATGCTTCCGCATTTCCGTTCGATCACCCCGGATGTCCGCGATCCGGAATAAGAACCCATGGTATTCAGGGGCGTCGAGGCCGCGTGCCATCGCCTCTCGGTAAATGGCCAGGGCTTCGTCAAAACGATTGAGACCAAACAGCGCCCCGGCAGGATTCGAGTAGGCGGCAGCGACTGTCGGGTTCAGTTTGATGGCCGTGCGCCCGCGTTCGACGCTCAATTCATACTGTCCGGTAGTGAAATAGAGATCGCTCAGCGCATGATACGGCTGCCAGTTGTTCGGATAAGCCTTACGCCATACTTCAGCGCTTCGAATGGCCTGTTCCAGATCTCCGGTAACGCTGGAATAGTAAAAATTGGTGATCCGCAACCTCTCGCTCTGTGTCGCGCGGTCGCGTAATTCGTAGGCTTTGGTAGCGGCCATTTCGGCCTGACCCGTGAAACCCGTGTTGTAACTTTCGCGCGCCAGCGCCAACCAGGCCAGGGCGAAATTCGGGTCGAGCTCCACGGCTCTCTGATAGGCCGGGATGCCCTGCACGTAATTTCCGGACTGCGTATATTCGACACCCAGTGAATAGGCTTTGAGCGCCTCGAGCGACGAAGTAGTAGCCTGTTCGATGGGCTTGTCGAACTGTTGAACCTGGCTCAGCGATTCGCCGAGCCGTTCACGCAATCGGCGGGCCGCCTGCCCCAGCGTCTTCAAGACCTGCTCTTTGCTCTCGGCTTCCGCCAGCTCGCTCGCAACTACTTCGCCGTTGCGTGCCTGCAAAACCTCAAGGACAATCAAATAGTGGTCGCCCAGCGGTGCAATCGAACTGGTGAGCAGGGCTTTTAATCCCTGTCGCTGACAAATCTCCGACCCGATTTCTGTTGTGATTATCTGATCAGGCGGCCGGTTCATCATCCGTAAAGTTTCGCGGATTTGCGCGTCAGGATAGAGATTCAAAAACGGCGACTGACCGATTTGTACGGCCAGCGCCTGCCGGATGACGCCGTCGAAAGCAGCGTCGCCCGTCTTATTCTCGGAATCGGTCAGCAGAATCGTGTCGCGTTCGGTCAGCCTCGCGGGCTGG
>CALBSU010000159.1 GCA_937967285.1 uncultured Acidobacteriota bacterium | reverse complement strand
AGTTCCCGCACGCAGCCGTCAATCCCGTGACCGGGCATATTTATGTCACCTACGCCAACAATCCGGCCGGCACGGACAAGGCGGATGTTTTTCTGACGCAATCGACTGACGGAGGCGCCACCTGGGCGGCCCCGATCAGAGTAAATGACGATGCGACCACAACCGATCAGTGGCAGCCGACGCTGGCAGTCACGCCGGACGGCAACAATCTCGGTATCTTCTACTACAGCCGTCAGGAAGACACGGTCAACAACAACCTCTTCAAGTATTACGGGCGTACAGCCACCATCTCTGGAGCCACGCTGACATTCACGCCGAGCTTCGCGGTCAGCGACGTGGCGTCATTACCTGAGTTCGGCCGGGACAGTGCGGTCAACTCAACCTACATGGGTGACTACGATCAGGCGGTCGGCACTCCGGGCGCTTTCCATGTGGTGTGGTCCGACAGCCGCGATGATCTTCCCGGAGGAGGAGGCCGCAAGGATCCGAACGTCTATTACAAGAAGATATCTCTGACAATCAGTGTCACGACAACGGTTCCGGCTGTTGCGAGCGTGATCTCGACTCAGCCGACTGTGTTTACAGTCAACGTGACTGAACCGATCAATCCCGCCACTTTGCAGGCGGGCGATTTCACGGTCAATGGCATTCCCGCGACCGGCGTCGCATACACGCCCGGCACTACTACGGCGACATTCAGCTTTGCCGTCAGCCCGGTGACAGCGCAGGGGCTCCAGACGATGAATGTGCCCGCCGGCGCATTCACCAGCGCGATGGCGGGAGATCCGGTGGCGGCGTTCACCGGGACATTCCGTTACGATACGCTGCTGCTGCAGGTCGTTTCGACGACTCCACCGGTGGGCGGAGTCTTCAGCCTGCCCGGGCCGTTCACGTATGACGTGACTTTCAACGAGCCGATCGATCCGGCCTCAGTGCAGGTCGGCGACCTGATACTGAGCGGCATCCCGGGCAGCTCCGTCACCGCGGTCAGCGTCCTGCCCGGAAATACGACCGTCCGCTTCACCCTCAACGTCAATGCTGAAGGCGCGCTGACTGCCACGATTCCGGCCGGTGCGATCACGGATGTCTTCGGCAATCTGGGGGCCATTTTCAGCGGAGGATATGTTGTAGACATTGGGACGGTACCCTTCCCGACGCCTCTGCTGGCCAAAAATCCCATTGGGTCGCTCATATACGATCCGGGTATTTCGGGCAACATCGGCTTCGCCGGCGATACCGACAGCTTTACGCTCGCCATCGATCCCGGCCAGACGGTGACGGCGCTGGTCAGCGGTTCGGGAGGGCTTCAGGCGAGCATCGAGTTGCGCGACCCGAGCTCTACTGTGATCGGCTCCGCCACCGCATCCGGGGCCAACCTGCCGGCGCTTCTTCAGACAGCGCCGGCGGTCACAGGCGGCACTTACACCTTCACCGTGGGCGGCGCCGGCGGCACGACGGGGAATTTCACATTGCAGGTGATGCTCAATGCTGCTCTGGAAGAAGAAGGGACTCTCGCAGGGATAACAAACAATACGACCGGGACCGCACAGGACATCAGCGGTTCGTTCATCAATCTTCAGACATCAACAGCCAGCGCGTATCGCGGGGCAGTCAACGGCACAACCGATTCCGCAAACTACATGGCCACGGCTGTTCCGTTCGCTTTCGAGGACATCAGCGGTACCGGAACGGTAATCGCTGGATTGACCGGTGCTGACGACAGTTCCACATCAATTCCGATCGGGTTCACATTTTCGCTGTACGGTACTACCAGCACAAGTGTTTTCGTCAGCAGCAATGGGCTGCTGACCTTCGGCACGGGAAATTCCGCCTTCACCAACGCCGATCTGACATCCAATCCGGCCCAGGCGGCGATCGCGGCTTTCTGGGACGACCAGAATACAGGCGGAGGAGATCCGGCGTCGAACGTCTACTATATGGTTTCGGGTTCCGGGACGAACCAGCACCTGACGATTCAGTGGAACAAGGTCAGGTTCTTCGCCAGCGGAAACGCCGGCGACACCCTCACTTACCAGGTGCAGTTGTATGCCGACGGGAGGATACAGTTCAACTATCAGGATCTGATCGTGGGCACTGCCGTGGGAAACAACGGCGCGTCAGCGACAGTAGGAGTCAAGGACGCCGGATCTCAGGGTGCGAACCGTCTGCTGCTCGCTTTCAACAACGGGCCGAACGCTTTCGTCGGCACCGGTCAGAGCACATTGCTGATGCCGCCGAATCCGACGCCTGACCTGTACGCATTCGCGCTGGTCGGCAATGAGACCAATACCCTGGTGGCGAAGAGCCTGAGCGGGGCGGCCGTAATGATCGAACTGCTCAATTCCGGCGGGAGCGTCCTGGCAACCGGCGCCTCAGGTTTTACAAATGTCGACAGCGTGATCGGCAACTATGTTGCTCCGTCCAGCGGGACGTATTACGTCAGGGTATCGAGTCTGGCGAGCGTGCCGTATAACCTCGTGATCACACGGAACGCGGCCTTCGACAGTGAAGACAACAATTCTGCGGCGACCGCTCAACCGCTCGCCGGCAACAGAGCGGCATTGGGCGGCCTGATTACGGGAGGTGCCTACGGAGCGTCAGCAGTGACGCCTGTTTTTGAGGACATCAGCGGTTCCGGAACGGTAATCGCGGGGCTGACGAATCAGGATGATACCAGCGTATCGATCCCGATCGGCTTCACGTTCCCGTTCTATGGCGTCAACAATACCGCTGTATTCGTCAGCAGCAACGGCCTGATGACATTCGGCTCGGCTAATACCGCCTTCACCAACACCGATCTGACCTCCAGTCCGACCCAGGCGGTAATCGCTCCGTTCTGGGACGACCAGAATACAGCCGGCGGTGATCCGGGATCGAATGTCTTATATGCTGTTACGGGTTCCGGGGCGAATCAGCACCTGACGATTCAATGGAACAAGGTCAGGTTCTTCACCGGCGGCACAGCCGGCGATACACTGACTTACCAGGTGCAGTTGTATGTCGACGGGAGGATACAGTTCAACTATCAGGATCTGGTTTCGGGCGCCGCCGCTCAGAATAACGGCGCGTCGGCGACGGTGGGGATCAAGGGGCCGGGCACACAGGGACCTGACCGGCTGTTGCTGGCTTTCAATAATGGCCCCAATGCCTACGTCGGAACCGGCCTGAGCACACTGCTGAGTCAGTCAATACCCGATGACTGGTACAGCTTAACCGCAGCGCAGGGCGTCCTGCGGTTTGAAACCAGCACTCCGGCGGACGGTCCCGGTGAATTCGTCAATATTCTCAATCCTCATATCGATCTCTATGACAGTACGGGCACGAGTTTGATCGCTTCAGGCGCGCCGCTCGGCGACGGTCGCAACGAGGCGATCAATGCCACGGGGCTGACGACAGGCGCGACGTACCTTGTGCGGGTAACGAGTGAAGGCGGCACGAGTGGGGAATATTTCCTCGGCGTTTCGCTCAATATTCCGCCGACGATCGGCACACTGGCGGCCGCCCGGCAGCAGGGGAGCCCGGCGTCGAACTCGGCGATCGCCAATGTCGGTGATCCGGATCAGCCATTGAACACGCTGATCGTTACTATCAACGGCGGGCCGAGCGCGACACTCAACGGAGTAACGGTCTCAGGGCTGGCGATCTCGCCGGCCGGAGTCGTCACGGCCAACATCGTCGCCTCATGCACTGCGACAAACGCGTCCTTTACGGTTCGAGTAACGGATCAGGTCGGGGCTTTCGCCGAGGCGACGTTAAACGTCATGGTGACGGCCAACACCGCTCCGATACTTGGCTACGGCAATCAGAACGTGATGGCCGGCAACGGGGCTACGATCAATCCTCTGTCCGGGCCGAGCGACAACGGTACAATCACGTCGATCACCGTTCTGGACAAGGGCACATTCACCGGCGGAATCTCGGTCAACGCCGCCGGCGTGGTGACGGTGACGAACGCGGCGCCGCTGGGCAACCACATAATCAAGATTCGGGCCATCGATAACTGCGGCGCGATGACGGACGCGGTCTTCAATCTTGCGGTCAGCGGATTGACGGCAGGTATCGCCGATCCGGCGATCTGCAACGGTCCCGGCGTGGTCGTCGACGTCACCGCAACGGTGACCAACGGATCGATCTCGGCCCAGCCGGCTACCTTCACGGCAACTCTGCCGGCCGGACTGCTGGCGCTTCCGGGGACATGCGCCGCCAGCACGGGAGTTTGCACGGTCAACAGCGCGACTTCGGTCAGTTGGTCCGGCACGCTCGGAGGCGGCCAGACCGTAACGATCACGTACAAGGCGCAGTTCGGCGACCAGGTGCTTTCGGGGACTCAGCTCTGCATCACGTCATCGGCATCCGTCGGCGGCAGCGCGCCCGTCGGCATTCAGGCTTGCGCGACGGCGGATTGCCCTGCTGTCGGTCCCGGGTTACCGTTCCCGACGGCCAGCTCCGTGGCCAGCGATCAGAAACCCGGCAGCGTGCTGATCTACAACATCTACACGTCATCGATGAATCCAAACGCCGAGAACACCCGGATCAACCTGACCAACGTCGATCCGGCGCGGACGGCAAACGTTCACCTCTTCTTCGTCGACGGCGCATCGTGTTCGGTTGCTGACTTATACCTCTGCCTGTCACCGAACAAGACGACCAGCTTCCTGGCTTCGGACCTCGATCCGGGTAC
>CALBSU010000158.1 GCA_937967285.1 uncultured Acidobacteriota bacterium | reverse complement strand
CCGCCTTCGCTGACTCCGGTCGAGCTTTCGATGTAGGTGGTGACGGTCGAAGTTCCGAGCATCGCTCCGCCGACTGTTGCCGCGGCATCGGCAAAGAGCGCGCGGTTGATCCGCGGCAGTTTTCCGTCCGGCGTCATCATGCCGGCCTGTCGTCCGAGCCCGACCAGCGAGCCGATTGTGTCGAACATATCGACGAAGAGAAAGACGAAGACGACGTCGAGCAGGCCGAGACTGAGCGCTCCGCGGATATCGAGCTGAAGGAAGGTCGAACGCCAGTCAGGCACGCTGACGATGCCTGAAGGCAGCGGAGAGAGGCCCGTCGCCATCGCGGCTATCGTCACGATCAGAATCCCCATGATGAAAGCGCTGCGATGGCCGCGCGCGAAGAGCGCTCCCGTCACGACAAGACCGGCCAGCGCCAGGATCGTCGGCGCCGAGGATATCTTCCCGACGGTCACGAACGTCGCCGGATCGGCAACTATCACGCCGGCATTTTTGAGCCCGATGAACGCGATGAAGAGGCCGATTCCGACCGCAACAGCCGTCTTGAGAGTCGCCGGAATCGCATCGACGATCATGGCTCTGACCCGCAGAAACGTCAGCGCAACGAAGACCAGTCCGGAGAGAAAGACGGCTCCGAGGGCGACCCGCCAGTCGTACTTCATCGAGATGACGACGGTGTATGCGAAGTAGGCGTTGATGCCCATCCCCGGAGCAAGTCCGAACGGATAGTTCGCCAGCAGCCCCATCAGAAGCGTTCCCAGCGCGGCCGCGATGCAGGTCGCGAAGATCGCGCCCTCGAACGGCACTCCGGCATCCTTCAGAATGTTCGGATTGACGAAGACGATGTAGGACATCGTCAGGAATGTGGTCAGTCCGGCTTCGAGCTCGATCCGCGGAGTCGTCCCGTTCTTCTTCAGCTCAAAGAATCGTTCCAGGGAAGTCATGCGTTCATCCATTCGAAGAGGTGATAGTGCTCGCCGTTCATCCCCAGCGTTTCATAGACTTTCCGGGCTGCCTGGTTGGTCTTGTCGACATAGAGGCGAATGCCGCGGATGCCTGATTCACGCGCCAGTTCCTGCAGATGGCGGTAGAGCGTTGAGAAAACTCCGCTGCCGCGCTGCTCCGGGACGACGTAGACGCTGTGGATCCACCAGACGACGCCGTTTCGCCAGTCGCTCCATTCGTAAGTGACCAGGGTCGAGGCGATGACGCGGCCGTCCCGCTCTGCCACGAAATAACGACCGCGCGAAGTATCGTCGAAGACCGCGCGCACTCCGGCTGAACAGATCTCCCGATCCAGAACCAGATTCTCGGTTTCCAGTGCCATGGCGATCTGAAATTCGGCGATTGCTGAGGCATCCGAAACAGCGGCCGGCCGGATGACAACATTGGACATCATTCTCCTCCGCTCCCGCCGAAACAGGCCGGGAGGTGATATTTACTCAGTGAATTCCTCGAGCACCGGAACATCTGTCCGTTCGAGCAGGGAAAGCGCCGCGGCGATGATGCGATGCTGCAGTTCCGGATCGTTCGGCGCGCCGAGCGGGTAACCCAGCGGGCGATTGACAAACAGCGCGCGCGGCGGTCTGAGGATGCTCGCCACCTCGCGCAGCAGAGAGATCGAGACCGTCGCGACACCTTCACGTTCGATTGCTGCCTGAACCAGACAGACCGTCTGGTTGCACATCGGTCAGACAGGGGTCAGAAACACTGCATCCACTCCGTCCCGGCGGAGCATCGCTGCCACTTCCGGAGCCGACTCATCGATCAACCGGCCCGGTTTGATGATCGATCCCATAAAACTGAAGTGTCTGTGATTAAGTTCACCGATCTTCCCATCCCGTTCGAGTTCGCGAAAGCGGTCGAGCGGGAATGCGACATTGCGATCGCGGGCGACTGCGGTGTGATCGAACGACTTGCTGCGATGGGTTTCGATCAATGCGCCGGTCTCGATGTCGCCCGGGATCTCGCGATAAGTATCGTCGCCTTGCCGGTTCGAGTAATCGAAGTCGGGCTGCCCGGGCGCGTGAAGTCCGGCCGTTGTTACCAGCGCGAACCGGCATTCCTTCAGCGGCCTGTTAAGTCGTACGACCGGAACCGGATCGATCGCATAGCGAGAGAATCGGTACCCGGTCATAAAGACTCTGTCGGGTAATGTCAGATCATGATAAGTTGCCATACGTGGAGTGCGGCGCCCGCGGGCGCCGCTATCATTTATATTGTAGAATTTTCAATCTGGAACATAAAGCGGCGCCCACCGCACTCCACGACTGATGCCTATGAATTTCCGGACGAGAATAATCATCGCGGCACTGCTGACGGTCATCTCTTCGACCATCGAGCCTTCTCGTGCCGAGTCTCCCATCCTGATCGGCGCTTACGACCCGGCTCATATCAACGGCCTGACGCTGATCGCCGGAAGCGGCAATTATTTCGGCATGCGAGTGATCGTCTATAAAAAGGGCGAAGCGGTTGAAGATGCCCCGGGAGAGTTCAATTTCGGGCATCACGACGGGTCATCGGCGGCCGTCGCATGGTCGTCGGGCCTTGCATCCGGTCCGATCGGATTCCGCTGGAGCCGCATCGGTTCCAACGCGGTCATCGGCCAGATCAAAGCTCCGCCCGACGTCAGAATCGCGCTCGAAACGTATCGCCCTTTTTCAGACGGACGGGAGAGCGCGGCATGGGCATCCTTCATCTCACAACCCGATCGCCGGACCATCATCGGAGAGAGGGTTCACGGAGGCGGCGCCGGCGGCCGGATGTTCTACCTGAAGACCGAGCGCCCGGCCGATGGCGCGGCAAACTACGCCGATCGCGGCCGGTTCAAAGAGCAGCTCATCCGCGACGGGCATCCCGCGGACGAGGGAAGTTCGGCGCTTCATCGTTACAGCGCGCTCAGCTTCGATCCGACTCAGGATCAGACCATCTCCTTCATCGCCCTCATCGGCGACGATATCGAGGCCATGGAAAAGGAAGCGGCCGGAATGCTGAACAAACCGATCGCCTCCCTTCTCGATGAAAAAGGGCCGCCCAAAACCGTTCAGTCCGCCGAGGCGAAATCGTATCGCGATATCCTCAGCCGGACGATAAACTGGAACCGCTTCTACGATCCCGCCACGGAAACCGAGTTCGTTGCCTTCACGAGGCTTCCGGGAAAGGCCTCGCATCAGGCATCGAGCGTCGAACTGCGATGGGACGTCTTTTTCGCAGCTCTGATGACTGGCATGATCGATCCCGGAGCAGCCGGGGGGACGATCCGTCACGCGCTCGAGAACCAGTTGCCGGACGGTCGGATTCCGCTCCGGTTGGGAGGAAGAAACGGAATCTCCGGAGCTCAACCGCTCGTACTTGCAGGCCGATCGATGCCTCCGATCGGCGCTTTCTGCGTCTGGAAAGTCTACCTCACCACAAATGATCTGAGCCTGCTGGCATGGGCATACCCGAAACTGCTGCAGTGGAACTCCTGGTGGGACAGAAATCGAGGAGACGGAATTCAGTGGCGGGACGGCAATCGTGACGGTCTGATCGAATACGGTTACGACGCGGAGCTCGAACTGGGGCGCATCGGAGCGGCCGGCCTGAGCGAGGCCGCGCGAATCAGAGAGGCTCTGGCGGAATCAGCCATCGCCCTCCCGACAGGGCCAACCGCAGACGAGCCGGAGCTGAAATTCAACGACCGGACTCACACCATCGAGCTTTCGCCGATCGGCCTCAATTCGCTCTTCGCGCTGGACACCGAAATCCTCATGCTGATCGCCAGGGAACTCGGCCTGCCGTCCGAATCCTTGCAGGCACGCTATGACAAACTCAAGGCGACGATCAATCAGGAGCTGTGGAGCGAAGAGGACGGACTGTACCTGAGCCGGCACTGGAACGGAAAATTCAGGAAAGCCATATCGATCGACAACTTCCTTCCGCTGCTGGCGGGAATTCCCGATCAGAAGCGCGCCGACCTGATCATCAATAAACTGCCGGCCGCGGAGAGTGCGGTGGACAACTACCTGCTCTACGCCGG
>CALBSU010000157.1 GCA_937967285.1 uncultured Acidobacteriota bacterium | reverse complement strand
TCTCAGGCTTTCGTTATGTCAGGATTAAATAAATGATAAGAACGTCGCGGGATCCTGTTCCCTTCTTTGGACTGAAGATCTGAATCAGGAAAAAGTGAACGAGAGTTATACATCAACTCCGGAGAAATATCACGCATTAAGACGCAGGAATTCTGTCGTTTTAAACCGGTCAGGGGACCGGATCATCGGCCGGACAGGGAATTTCTGACCTCATCGGCGGGGGGCACGACGCCGTCCCAGATTCTGATGACGGCGGCGTCGCGGATCAGCATCATCCGCGGCGTCTTTCCGCGCTCGAAGAGGCGCATGAAGTCATCGTATGAAATGCGGCCGAGCTGGAATTCGGGCTTGAACTTTCCGTTGAACCAGTCGACTTCTTTCGTTGAGTTCGAGCAGAGAGCGACGATTCCGGCGCCGAGGTCCGGGACTTTCGCCAACCGGTTGACTTCGGGAATGCTCTGCTGGCAGTGAGTACAGCCGGTATCCATGAGCATGACGAGATGGCTGCCGCGCTGGAGGTCGACATCGAGGCCCGAGACCTTCAAGCCCTCGAACTGTTTCCTTGCCGGAGACTGGGCTCTCAGCCGGACCATCGGATCGGCCGACTGCCGGTCGCTGCTGCCCGCCACAGCGGTGATGGCTATTCCGGCGAGGATCGACGCGGCGACGGCACCGAAACGCCAGACGCGGAAGCGGACGGGTTCGCGCCGGCTGAGCAGCCACGCCCCTGCAATCAGCGCCAGCATCCCAAGGTCCTCGAGGAAAGCCTCAGCCGGGGTCCTTTTGGCCCACGAACCGAAACATCCGCAGTCTTCCGTGGCGCCTGTGTACCAGGCCCAGCCGACCGCACCGAGAAACATGATGATCAGGAGGATGGCCGCCGGCACGGCGATCCGCCGACGATACCCGACGATCAGGGCCGTCCCCAGCGCGCATTCGACGACGATCATCAGCCAGGCCAGGGCCGTCACGACGGTCGGCTGGGTGATGATTCCGTAATCGGCGATCTGCCTGCCGAAATCCATCGGCGACCACGCCTTGAGCACTCCCGCCAGAAGCAGAATTACTCCGATGATCGCTTCCAACACGCGAGCGATCAAGAACCGCCAGTCTCCTCGCTGAAGTTCAACCTGATTTTCCACTTACTTTTCCCCGATCTAACGGTTTTCCGCTTTTCAACTAGAGTTCCACGGCATACCATAGCCCAAGTCATTGAAGTATCACCAACAATCAAACGAATTCGCAAGCCCGGATCGGCCGGTTTCGCCGAAGAGCTTACGGATCGTCCGTCAACTTCGCCGGAGATGTCTATGAAAAAGTACCTGCTTCTTATTCTCCCGATCTCGATAATCGCCGTTGGCTTGAGTTTGATCACGCGCGGCACGGAGGTCGCCGCCTCGTCGCAGAGCGGCAGTCCGGCGGCCAGAATCAAGATCGATACCGATCGCATCATCGGCGAGGTTCACCCGCATCTCTTCGGAAACTTCGCCGAACATCTGGGCAGATGCATCTACG
>CALBSU010000156.1 GCA_937967285.1 uncultured Acidobacteriota bacterium | reverse complement strand
ATTTTCTGACGCCCGCTCCGCGGGCTTGAACTCCCAGTGGGGGCTGAGCAGTTACCTTTCATATCTTGAATTGCAGCGAGGAGTAGAGAAGAAGTTTCCAGTTGCCAGTTTCCAGTCTTTATTTGAAAGTATGATGTTCAATTAAACCGAATTTACTGGAAACTGGAAACTGGCAACTGGAAACTTCTTCTCACTTCTTCTCACGCAAAGACGCCCCTCACCGGCGGCCTCAGCGCGAGGCTCTGCTCCCTGAGGTCGAAATCCGGCAGCTTCCCGGGGCGAATGAACAGTTCAGGTGCCTGGGAGGTCGGGGAAGTGTAGAGGCAGACGTAGACCAGTCGATCCCTGTCGCGTGCCAGTCCGCCCTTGTGGCAGCCTCTCGTATCGGCGAAGGCGAAAGTTCCCGTCGGGCCGGTTGCGCGGATCCACTTCTCCTCCGGAACTATGCGGGCCATCTCCGCATCCCGCCAGCGCTCGACGCCGTTCTCGTTGAACGTCTCGGGGCGCGCCATGACCGACCCCTTGAGATGCGTTCCCGGAGCGTAGGTGAACGGCCCGGCGCCTTCGTCGATGTCCGACAGATAGACGAACAGTTTGAGGATCAGATGGTCCTCGCGGTCGCGATGCCAGAGCTGGGACTCGCGCGCCTCTCCCAGCGTGGTCACCGTGTGCCAGATGTTGTAGTACCTGACCTGCGTGAACATCCCGAAATATTCGTTGGCGATTCCGAGGACCTGCGGATGCAGCGCCAGCCGGGCGTAGACGCTCGCCGGATCGAGCGCCGGACGCTCGCCGAGCAGTTGCAGCAGAAATGTCTTGCGCCCGAGATCCTGCGTCTCAGCGTGCGATCGCGCCTCGTCGATAGACGCGGAATGAGCGCGCTCAAGTTCATCGACCGCCCGGCGCAGCTCGTCGAAGATCTCCTCCGCGCCCTCCAGCCGATGAGCCGACGAAAGCGCGATCCCGTCTTGGTTCAGCCCCTCGACGATCCGCCGCTGTTCGGCGGAGAGCAGTGCAGGCGACCTCCGATAATCCATCGTCGATCGCAGATTGAAGAGATACCGCCAGGTCGGCGTGAAATGACGACCCGCATGGACCAGCCGGCTTCTAATTGACATAGCCATTCAGACCAGATCGGCGAAAGTCTTCTCCATTCGCCTGAAGTAGTAGGCTCCGCCCGCCAGGATCACCAGCGCGACGATCGCCGAGACCAGCAGCATCGGCCGCGGCGCAGTCTTGACATCGAGCAGCGACCAGCGAAATCCCTCGACCACTCCCGCCATCGGGTTGAGCCCGTATATCGTCCGCCAGGGCTCGCTCAGCAGGCTGCTCGGATAGGCGATCGGCGTGGCCAGCATCCAGAACTGCGTGATGAAGGGAACCACGAACTTGACGTCGCGAAACTGAACGTTGAGCGCCGACAGCCAGAGCCCGACTCCGAGCGATGTGATCAGCGCCAGCAGCAGAAACAGCGGTGTCCAGAGGATCTTCCAGCCCGGCGGCACCTGATAATAGAACATCATCACGATCAGCACGGCGAAGGCGAGAAGAAAGTCGATCACACCCGCCATGACCGTCGCCAGCGGGATCGCCAGCTTCGGAAAATAGACCTTGGTGATCAGATTCGCGCTGCCCACCAGGCTGTTCGACGACTGCGCCAGTCCGTTGGCGAAGAATGTCCACGGCACCAGCGCCGCATAGCAGAAGATCGGATAGGGGATGTTGTCGGACGGCACCTTCGCCAGTCGCCCGAAGAAGATGCTGAAGACCAGCATCGTGAAGAGCGGCTGGATAATCGCCCACGCCGCGCCGAGCGCCGTCTGCTTGTACCGTACCTTGATGTCCCGCCACGTCAGGAAATAGAGCAGCTCACGATACTCCCAGAGCTCCGCCAGCTTGAGCGAAACCCAGCCCCGCGAGGGCTCTATCCTGTGTGTAACCGACTGATATTCAGCCATTCTGTTGATCCCGGTTAATTGATGCCCCGGACGGACCTCTCCCCTCCCTGCAGCACCTTCAAAGGAAACCTCTTGCCGAGGCAGCATCCATTTTTTACCTGAAGCGGACGATCACCTAATCAATCACGTCTTATGCACGTTCGCCGTAGCAATGACCAGTCAGGCCGGACAGGACTGAGCAGTCGAACAGGCTCCGGATTGAACCTCCGCAGCGTACTTTTCAGGTGGTTGAAGACGAGAATTGGCATAGGGGAAAACGGATATCGAATCGCGCACGACAGTTTGAAATTATACACTGATGGGGAAGTCTGTAAAACGGAAAGATTAATGTCGCGCGAGGATCTGTGGCCGGGCGAAAATCGGGCCATGCGCATGGCTGGCATGCGCATGGCCCGCGGTTGTCTCAGCCGTTCAATTACTGAGCAACGTAGTTGCTGCGGCTGAGTTTGAATGATGTGCCGTTCGGGTTTGTCGCGACAACGTCGCGGTTGCCGAGCGGCGTGCTCTGGGTCGTCTTCGCGGTCAGGACGATCCGGTCTTCCTCGATCGAATTGATCGTTACCGTGACCTGGGATCCTCCGCTGCAGAACGAAGTGCAGTCGAACCTGATCTGCGTGCCGGAGTTGAACCCGGTGCCGTTGATCGTCATCGTGACGATGTTGAACCTCGGGATCTTGGCCGGTGTGGCGCTGGTGATCGTCAGCGGCCGCGGCAGCACTTCGACTGCCTGAGGCGCGCTGGTGTTGACCCCGCCCTTGCCGTCCGAGACCGTCAGCGTGATCAGGTGCTGTCCCACCGCGAGAGTCGCGCTGGTCAGCGCGCCCTCGGCGATGATCTGCTCGCCATCCTTCCAGACATAGGTCAGAGGATCGCCGTCCGGATCGCTCGACTGCGAACCGTCGAGCTGGATAACCGCGCCGAACTTCGACGTCGCCTGTGCAGTGGCCGGAATCTGCGCCGGCATAGCGACCGGAGGCTTGTTGGTCGGATCGCCGCCGCCTCCTCCTCCGCCGCCCGGATCACCGCCGCCCCCGCCGGGATCACCGCCGCCCCCGCCGGGTGCGCTGCCGCTGCCCGTCTCATCGTTCTCGACGTCGCTGATCTGTATCCTGAAGGGCAGCGTCGAGAAACTGCCGCCCTTCGTATCGGTTGCGACGATGCGAACGTTCGACGCCACCACCTGATCGCCCTCCATCGGGTTGAGGACCAGCGTCGCCTTTCGCGCCACCGGATCGATCGAGGTGATGCGCGCCCACGACGGAGCGTTCTGAAGCGAGATCACGACCGGGTCGTTGTCCGGTTCGGTCGCCTGCAGAATGATCTGACGCGGCTTACCGATCACGACATACAGATCGTTCACGTTGTTCATGTAAGGCGCCTTGTTGCCGGCTATGCCGCCGATCGTCGGCAGCGTGGCCAGCCCCTTGATGACGTTGATCGTCATCGTCGCCTTCGATTCGTTGCCCGCGTTGTCGCGCGCCGTGAACGTGACCACAGTCTTGCCGATCGGGAAGACGCTCCCGGGCCGCCTCGAAGCCGTCACGTTTACGATGCCGTCGACCATATCGTAGGCGAAAGGCAGCGGGAAATTGAGCGCCACGCCGGCGAACGATCCCGTCGTCTTGGTGATGTCCGACGGAATGCCGCTCATCTGCGGCGGCGTCGTGTCGCTGACATCGACGATCGCCGTCTTCGGCTCGCTCTCCTGACCGCTCGAATCCGTTACGACCAGGCTGATGTAGTGAAGTCCGAGGCCGAGCCTGTAATCAGATACCGGCGCGGTCGAGATCTGTGTGGTGCCGTCGAACCATTTGTACTTCAGCGTATCTTCCGAATCGGGATCGGTCGAGATACGTCCGTCGAGTCTGACGATGGTTCCCTGAACCCCGCGCGCCTCGTTATAGACCGGAATCGACTCGAAGTTGGCCACCGGCGCGTTGTTGTTCGGATTGTTGGCGTTGGTGATCATCGAGAAGCTGTCGGTCAGCGCCAGCACATGGAAGGACTGGCCGCCGCCGATGCCGCCGCTCCAGATGCCGCTTCCGATCTGGGCGCTGAAGGCGAGATCCGCCTTGTTGTTGACCCACGGCAGAATCGGCGATCCCGGAGCCATCTTGAGCCATCCCCTCGTCCCGCGTGTCAGCGTGCTGACGATCGGAGGCGCGAGGATGCTGGTCCGGATCAGACCGATCCTTGTCTCGATGTTGCCCATGATCGCCGAATACTGGCCGAGCAGCTCGTCATGCACCGTGACCTGAACCGAACCGCGGGCGTTCGGCGCCTCGAGCAGGCTGGTCGGCGGCCTGAAGTATCCGACGTAAGTCGTATTGTCGACCTGGTTGAAAAGTCCGTTGACCGCCAGCGTGGCCGGCAGACGATCGTATTCGACATCGTTGAAGAGGATCTCGGCGGTCTGATTCTCGGGATTCTCCGCGGCCGAGCCCGCTGAGTTCTTGGCCACCGCGATCGCGTTGTACCCCGCGGGCAGACCGGTCTGTTCAGTCACCTGCGCGCTGCCGATCAGAAAGTTGAAGTTGGCAGGCTTGGCGGTGCCGTCGATGACGGTCGCGACGACCCACCCCTTCTGGTTGGGCGAATAGTCGTTCGGATCGATCGAAAGCGTCTGGTTGGGGAGGACCGAAATCACCGATTCGATCACGCCCGGCGTATCGAAGAGCCCCGTGAAGAAGAGTCTCACACGGGCCTTCTGCGTCGGATGCGTGTTGGTGATGTTGATCCGCGACGAACCGTAGATGCCGCTGGTGAAGCGGGGGTAGAAGAGCACGCTTCCCGACTTCATCTCGCTTGCGCCGAGCGAACCGCCGTCCGCATCGGGCAGATTGGTCGTCACAACATTGTTGGCCGCCGAATCCGGCGCCGCGACCGGCATGGTCATCGTGAAGCTGTCGAGCCGGCTCAGAACCTGCATCTGCCGGATATTGTGGCGGGGAGTGTTCGTCCCGTCGGTCAGGCTGATTCCGAGCACCGGAACCGGAGCGCTGTCGATCGACGCCGAAAATCTTCCCCAGCCCGGATTGTCGGGCCCGATGAAGGTGTCGAGCGCCGGATCCGACCAGATCTGGCTGACGGCGCCGCTCAGTCCGCAGCCGCCGCTGACCACCTTCGGATACGGCCGTCCGGTGTTGTCGAACGCAACCGCCGTGAACTGAAGGTTCTGCGTCTGTGTGTTGCTCAGACTGGCCTGCGGGCTGATTACGGCAACGTCGGTCCGTTCGGTCAGCGCGCCGTCGCCCGGATTCTGAGTCTGAATGTTGTCAAGCGCGATCAACTGCGGCAGCCGGTCGTAATCCGTGTCGTTGAACCTGATCTTGGCTTCCGTCTCGCCCTCCAGCACCGGCACCGGACCGCCCGTCCGCTTCGAGACGCTGACCGCGTTGTAGGACGATTCATGACCGTTGGCGTCCTTCAGGCTCGCGCTTCCGATCAGCCAGTTGAACTGCGTCGGCCAGCCGTTGGAATCGACCGCGGTCGCGATCACGTAGCCAGTGTTGCCCGGATTGATGTCGCTCGCCAGAAGCGAGCGCGTCTGGTTCCCGGCAATGTTCAGAAAGATGCTCTCGACCTGGCAGTCATGGACGAAGAAGACCCGCACCGATACGCCGTCGCTCGGATTGGTGTTGGTCAGCGAGATCAGCGTATTGGCCGCTTGCGGACTGTTCGCGCTGCTGGTGTACTTCGCATAAATGAGCAGACTGCCCGCCTTGTTGCTGCTGGCGGCGCTCTTCGGACCGTTGGATCCGACCAGCGGCAGCCCGGGACCGACGATCGGTTCCGTGTTGAAGATCGCGGCCGATGCCGTTCGCCAGGCAGCCATTCCTGCGCAGACCAGCGCCACTACGGCCAAAGCCGCAATCGACTGCCTGATCACCTTCCTGTTGATTCGCAGTAGTTTCATTTCGGTCAAGTATTTCATTAGCTCCCGATTGTGAGGGTTTAAGGACATAACAACATCTCCCCTGCAGAAACCCGTCGGCTAAAGGTTAATTCAACTTTCTCCGGCGGGCTGGAACAGACCGGCTTCGTCCCATCTATCTACTGAACGATGCACAATCTGGTTAATTGGAATTTCTCTTCTTCCGGACCACTGTCAGCGGGGGCTGAAACTATGAAAGATCAATCGATCCGATTGACGGCACCTCTCGCCGCGCGACTGCCGATCTTCATCGGGCGCTCGGACCAGATCAGATTGCCTGTGACGGGCTAGGTATCAAAATTAAGGAACTACAACTTGAGGCGGGGCTGCATTCAAGCCTTGATCCTGGTTTTCCTTACGGAATCCGCTTAATCGGGGTGCGGACGGTAGTTGGGAGCGATCTTGACAGGCTGTCGCCGTGAGGTCTCGCTCCGTCAAACTGAAGAGTATCACAAGCAGAATGACGCGGCAAGATAATTTATCCTCATTAGTTTAGCCCGTCGCGGAGATACATTCGCTGTATCTTTGATTGCGGGCCTCGAGCCGATATAATCGTTTTGCATCATTAATATATACATGTAAGCGATCGGATATATCTGAAAGGTGGTAATCAATGAACAAGAGTTTGATGGAACCAGTCATCATCAGCGCGGCGAGGACCGCGATCGGCAAATTCCAGGGAGCGCTCAAGCCGCTGACGGCGCCTGAGATAGGGGCCGTGGCCGTCCGTGCGGCGATCGAGCGCGCGGGCGTCGATGCCTCGCAGGTCGACGAAGTGATCATGGGATCGGTGCTCCAGGCGGGTCTCGGCCAGAATCCGGCGCGGCAGGCCGCACTGCGGGCCGGCATCCCCGAAAAAGTTGCCGCGCTGACCGTCAACAAGGTCTGCGGATCCGGTCTCAAGTCGGTTATGCTCGCCGCCCAGTCGATCGCACTCGGCGACAACGAACTGATCGTCGCCGGAGGCATGGAGTCGATGAGCAATGCTCCGTACCTGCTGATGAAGGCCCGGGACGGGTACCGGATGGGCAACGGCGAGGTGGTCGATGCGATGGTTCACGACGGGCTCTGGTGCGCCTTCGATAAATGGCATATGGGCGAGACGGGCGAGGTCGTCGCGGAGAAGTATCTCATCACGCGCGGCCTGCAGGACGAATACGCCGTGGGTTCTCAGGCTCGCGCGATCGAGGCGATCAGGTCGGGCCGCTTCCGCGACGAGATCTGTCCGGTCGAGATCCCGCAGCGCAAGGGCGATCCCGTCATCTTCGATACCGACGAGGGGCCGCGCGAGGATGCGACTCTCGAATCCCTCTCCAAACTCAAACCCGCCTTCAGAAAAGACGGAACGGTGACGGCCGGCAATGCCTCGACGATCAACGACGGCGGCGCCGCTCTGGTTGTCACCTCATCCGAGAACGCCAAACGACTCGGCCGCCAGCCGCTCGTTCGCATCGTCGCCCAGGCCGTTTCGGGCGTCGAGCCGAAGATGGTCATGATGGCCCCGGTCGACGCGGTCAGAATGGTCGCCGCCAAAGCTGGCTGGAAACTCTCCGATGTCGATCTGTTCGAACTCAACGAAGCCTTCTCATCGCAGTCGGTCGCGCTCATCAGGGAACTCGAACTGGATCCTCTGCGCGTCAACGTCAACGGAGGCGCCGTCGCTCTCGGCCATCCGATCGGCGCTTCCGGCGCCCGCGTGCTGGTGACGCTCATTCACGAGATGATCAAACGCGATTCGCGGCGCGGCATCGCCAGCCTCTGCCTCGGCGGAGGCAATGCGGTGGCGCTGGCAGTGGAAAGGTGAGTAGAAAGTAAAAAGTAGAAAGTAGAAAGTGGTAGGCGGTAGGCGGTGGTATGCGGTAGGCAGTAGTTGCGAGATGATTAAGAGTTCGACAAGCCTGCGTTGCATTACATTCCACCTGAATACCACATACTGCCTACTACTTTCTACTTTCTACTTTCTACTTTATACTGATCCCC
>CALBSU010000155.1 GCA_937967285.1 uncultured Acidobacteriota bacterium | reverse complement strand
GCGTGGCGCTCTTCCTGCTCACGCTCTTCTCGAGCTTCACGGGATACCTGCTGCCGTGGGATCAGCTGGCATTCTGGGCGATCACGGTCGGCGCATCGATCGCGGGTTACGCGCCGCTGATCGGCAACGACATCAAGTTCCTGCTGCTCGGCGACACAAACGTCGGCCAGGAAGCGCTGCTTCGCTTCTATGTCCTGCATATCGCAGTCCTGCCGCTGGTTTTGACGCTGCTGGTCATGATCCATTTCTGGCGGATCCGCAAGGACGGCGGCCTGTCGCGCCCCGCTGAGTCGGAGACAGCGCCGGACGAGAGCCTGGATCAGTGGCCGAAGGAACTCGAACCCGCCGTAGCCGCCGCGGTTCCGCTGATCGAAAAGAAGCGTTACGGGATCCAGGGACTGGTGCGCGGCCCGTTCACCAAGGTCGGGAACGTACCGGACCGGTCGGTCTTCAGCTGGCCGAGCCTGTTTGTGGCCGAACTGTTCGTCTTCATCCTGACGCTGGCGGGAGTGCTGATCGTCTCGCTTTTCTTCAATGCTCCGCTCGAGGAGCCCGTCAATATTACGCACCCGCCCAATCCGGCCAAGGCGCCCTGGTACTTTCTCGGACTGCAGGAGCTGGTCAGTTACTCCGCCTTCTGGGGCGGCGTCGGGATCCCCACTCTCGAGGTGCTGATCCTGCTGCTGGTTCCCTATTTCGACAGAGGCACCAAGGGCGTCGGCCGGTGGTTCGCAAAAGAGCGGCTGCTCGCCAACACGCTCTTCCTGATCTTCGTGATCGTCAACATCGGTCTGATCATCATCGGCACCTTCTTCAGAGGTCCGAACTGGGAGTTCACTTCTCCCTGGTAGACAGAGTCGGTAATCGCCGCATCGGGCGGCAGCAATCATATCGAGGAAAGAAGCCATGCGACTGGCATTAGCCATTGCAAGTTTCGTCATACTGATCGTGCACGGTCTGGTCTTCTACGATCAGTTCTTCCATAAATGGGAAAATCACCAGACGGCCTACTTCGATCAGGCCAGACAACTGGCGAAGACGGATGCCGAGCGCGCCGCCGTCGAGGGGCGTTCGCCGCGAATCGAACAGGTGATCGTCAGATCGTTCGGCGACGAACGCGTCGATCGATGCATGACCTGCCATATCGGCAGCGACGATCCGCGTTTCAGCGCCTACGGGCATCCGCTCAAATCGCATCCGTACTCGGAGGCGATGGGCGATCGTCAGGTCAACGGAGTCTGGGAACGACGCCACAAATTCTCGGACTTCGGCTGCACGGTCTGCCATGACGGCCAGGGACGCGGCCTCGAGACATTCTACGCTCACGGCGAGGACCATTACTGGCCCGACCCGCTGATGGGCTATGTCACGCAGAACTGGAATCCGGCATACAAACCGAAACTGGTCGGCAAGGATTACATGCAGGCCAACTGTGCACAGTGCCATACCGAGGAGAATTTCACGGGAACGCCGCTCGTCGCGCAGGGTCGCAAGCTCTTCTTCGAGAAGAACTGTTACGGATGCCACAAGATCGAGGGGATGGCCAACGGGACGCTCGGACCGGACCTCTCCGAGGTCGGACGGAAGTTCAAGCTAGATTATATCTGGGAGTCGATCGTCGATCCCCGCGCCAACAGCGCCGTCTCGTTCATGCCGAGGTTCAAGCTGAGCGACGCCGAGGTCAAGGCGATGACGGTCTTCCTCAAGAGCAGGCGCGGAGTCAACTTCGCCGAGACCTCGCTCGACCGCTATCGTGCAGCGATCAAGCGCGACGGGACGACGGCGCAGCCGGCCGAAGCGGCAGGGCCGCCGCCGACCGACGGGTCCGCCGGTCCGAACCTCGCAGCAATCGGCGAGCGGCTGATCAACGATCGTTCCTGCCTGGCCTGCCACAAGCTGGGACCGGTCGATGGAGGAATCGCTCCCGACCTGACCTTCGAGGGGCTGCTCAAGGACGAAAACTGGCTGATGGATCATTTCAAGGACCCGCGTTCGCGGATCACCGATTCGATCATGCCGAGTTTCGGCTTCCCCGACCTCGAGTACAAGGCGATGACAGTATACCTGGCGGGCCTCAAAACGCCCTACCCTGCAAACTCGCCGGCGGATATCTACGTCAGCAACTGCGCCCGCTGCCACGGAGTCAACGGCGACGGCAAGGGATTGATCTCGGTCTATCTCGACCCTGCTCCCCGCGATCTGACCAAGATCGGCTTCATGAACAGCAAACCCGCCGAAAGGCTGACGGGTTCGATCCTCAACGGCGTGGCGGGCACTTCGATGCCGTCCTGGAAGAACGTGCTGACCGAAGATCAGATCAAGGGCGTCTTCGATTACATCAACAGCACTTTCGTCAAGGAGCCGCGCCGGGCGATCAAGGCTCGCAAGGTTCCGGATACCAATCCGGTCGCTTCGAGCGCGCAGTCGATCGCGTCGGGTGAGAGCATATTCCTGCAGCGATGCACCGGATGCCACGGCAAGAAGGGCGACGGCAAGGGACCCAACTCGCTCGACATCATCCCGAGGCCGCGCAACCTGCGCAACGTCGATTTCATGAATTCGATCGACGATCGCAGGCTCTTCGACGCCATTCTCTACGGCGTCCAGGGAACCGCCATGCCTCCGTGGGTCGACTACGGCCTGTCGCAGAAGGATGTCGGAGATCTT
>CALBSU010000154.1 GCA_937967285.1 uncultured Acidobacteriota bacterium | reverse complement strand
AATTCATATACGAACGCTGTCCGTGCCGTAAACGGCACGGCTAAATTCAGCAGCCCCTCCGCGGCTGAGTGGTTACTTCTACTTTCTACTTTGCTTCCGCGAGCCGCGATCTGGCTTCCCAGAGTTCCGGGAAGAATTTTTTATCCAGCGTATTCTTGAGGTACGAGGCGCCGCTGCTGCCGCCGGTGCCCAGTCTGACACCGATCGTGCGTTCGACCATCTGGATGTGCCGGAGCCGCCAGCTGACGATCAGTTCGTCGAACTCGGTCAGGCGTTCGCAGAGGTCGATCCAGTCGCGTTTGCCCCGTTCGTCGCGATAGATTTCAAGGATCGCCGCCGAACGGGCGGCGAAGAGCTCCTGTTCGGAATCGCCTTCGATCGGGCGGATCGATCCGATCGCGTCGAAGAAGACGTCGCGCAGGGAAGGATCGATCAGCCGTCTTCTCAGGCGCTCGTGCATCTCGGGCGTCGGCTCATGATAGCGCATCATCTTCTCATCCTTCAGCCCGCAGAGAAATTCGATCTCGCGAAACTGCTCGGACTGGAACCCGCTCGCCGGCCGGAGCCCGCCGCGAAAAGCGAGGAAGTGCGTCGGGAGCATGGTTTCGAGAATTGTGAACTGCTCGACGAGAACCCGCGCGATCTCGGTGCAGCGACGCAGCAGCCGGGCAGCCTCGTAGATCTCGTCCCGCCCGTCGGCGGAAGCCCGTTTGAGCATTCCGACGACGGCGTCGAGTTCGTGGAGAAGCTGCTTGAACCAGAGCTCGTAAGTCTGGTGGATGATGATGAAGAGCATCTCATCGTGGTGCGGCGGGTCCGATTCCGGTCGCTGAAGCGAAGTCAGTTCGGCGACGCGCAGATATGCGCCATAGGTGAGCTGATCCTTGTCCGGTCTGATCGGTGACTGCGTATTCATAAAACCTCGGTTACTGCCGTGTTAATCTGAAGATGGCGCCGTTGGCGCCGGCAATCCAGCCGCGCCGCGCGGTGACGAAATGGATGCGCAGGAGCGCGGCGTGCGTGTCGAACGATTCGTCGACCCATGTGCGGCCTCCGTCGCGCGAGTGAAGAACGGTGCCGTTGTCTCCGACCGCCCAGCCTTCGCCGCCGACGAGAATGATGTCATTGAGCGGCCGAGAGGTCGGGACGCTGCATCTGCGCCATGAAACGCCGGCATTTTCGGTCAGATGGATCTCGCCCGTGGATGTGACGAGCAGTCCGTTGCGGCGATCGGTGAAATGAACCGCGCGGATGACCGAGCCGATTCCGGTTCCGCGTTCGATCCAGGTCCGCCCGCCGTCCTCAGTCTGGAGCAGCGTTCCGCCCGCGCCCGCGACGAAGACCGTCATTGCATCGACCACTGAGATATCGTAGAGCAGTTTGCGCACCGGCGACTGCTGAAGAGTCCAGGTCCGCCCGCCGTCCGATGTGCCCTGAATCGTTCCGCTTTCCCCGCAGGCCCAGCCGTTGCGATCGTCGGCGAATTCGATGCGGACCAGCACCGGATCCGGAGCCCGCGTCAGTTTCGACGGCTCGAGAACCGGTTCCTTGTCCTTGCTGCTGACTATCCGCGCCGGCGCTTCCCTGACCGGCTGGCTTTCGGTCTTCATCTCCTCCCAGGAGGCACCCAAATCAATGGTTGCAAGCATGAAGACGCGTTCGACATAGCCGAGGGAGGACTTGCGACTGAAAGCGCCGTATTCGCCGAGCGCCAGCGACCTGCCGCCGCTGAAGATCCAGCTGTCGCGAATAGTCTCGCGCTGCTGCTGTTGCGGCAGCGGAATACGCTTCCAGGATGCTCCGCCGTCGGACGTGGCGATCAGCGTCCCGTTGCTTCCGCCGGCCCAGCCATGCAGTTCGTCCGTGAAGAAGATCGTGTTGAGCTTTGCGAAAACACCCGTCCTCAGGGCCTCCCACTCGGATTGGGCCGCCCGGCCGGGAAGACCCGTGAGCATCAGCGCGAAGACCAGAACGGCCACGGCCTTTCCGCGCGACGATACGTCGCTTCTCATTTTGGCGCCTGATTCTGAGGATAAATTTGACATCTGATGCGGAAAACGACGGGGGATCGGATTCACCTAGCGATGACGCGCATCCACGCGCCGAGCGAAACCAGGCCGAGCAACTGGTCGATGGTCTTGAATGTGTTTCCGGGGACGACGATCGTATCGCCGGGCACGAGAAAGAGATCATTTCCCCTGCCCTTCTCGATATCCTTCAGATTGACCCTGATCGGCAGCGTTTCGCCGCCGGGCTGAAGGCGCAGGACGTTGATGTTCTTGCGATCGGCGAACCTGGTTACATAACCGGCGCGCGCCAGCGCCTGTGACACGCTCATCCGGCGCGGCATCTCGTAGATTCCCGGATTGACAACGTCTCCGACCACCATGAACTTCAGACTGTGAACCTGGACGAGCTGAACGGCGACCTTCGGATCGATCACGTACTCAAGCAGTTTCTGCGTGATCTCCTTCTCGACGTCGCGAGTCGTCCGGCCGGCGACCGCAATCTGCCCGATCAAAGGGTAGTTGATCCGCCCGTCGGGCGGAACCGTGATGTTGGCGCGGGAGTAGTTGGGAAGGTCGAAGACGTCGACCGTGATCACATCTTCAGGTCCGATCAGGGTTTCGGCGTAGAAGTTATTGATATACGGCAGAACGGCGGCCTCGGCCTCGCTCGATGGCTCCTGTTTTTTGCCGGGACCCTGTTTGACGGTCCGGTCGGTGGTCCGTGACTGCGCCGTCGCCTGAGCGAACAGCAGTGCGATCAGCAGCAGTCCGGCGGCGATCGAAGATGCGGTGCTAGCGATTTTCATCGTTCTCGATACCTCCGGGAATCAATGGTCTCGTATTGCGCCTTCTGCCGGCCAGGGCCCTCAGCTTCGCGCGCCACGAATCATCGGCATGGCGGGCGTACTTGTAGTAATAGTCGTAATAACCCGCATCGTGGCGACTGTCGGCCCCGTTGAGGACGACGCCGAGCATCTTCCCGGCGGGCAGGATCTCGATGGCCTTGTCTATCGTCTCCCACGGAGTCACGCCCGCGCGCACGATCAGGATCACGCCGTCCGAGTGGTTCGCCAGCAGCCGGGCATCGGCGAACGGCATGACCGGCGGCGAATCGATCAGGATGAAATCGAAGGACTCCCTCAGTTCGGCGATGACCGCGGCGAGCCTTTCGCTCGAGAGCAGTTCGGTCGGATTGCTGCTCTCGCCTGTGACCGGGAGCAGGTACATCTCCGAACCCTGGATCCGGATGACGGCTTCCTGAAGGCCGGCCGACCCGGAAAGCACCTGCCCGAGGCCGACCGCCGGCCGCAGGCCGAGATAGCCGGCGACGCTCGGCCGGCGCAGGTCGCCGTCGATGACCAGGACGCGCTTCTCCTTCGACTGCGCGATCGCCAGCGCCAGATTGAGCAGCGTCGAAGTCTTGCCCTCTCCGGCCAGCGCGCTGACGACGGTGATGGTCCCGAGAACGCGGCTCTCCGCGGCGTGAAACAACTGCGTCCTGAGCGTCCTGAACTGCTCGCACTCGGCGGCGTCGGGCTCTGTCAGCATGATCAGCCTGTCATGCACGCCGGCGACCGTCACCCGCTCGACCTTGAGGTTCGACAGATCGAGGCCGCCGGTCGCCGAGTTCGGATTCTCCACTTCCGGCTCCGGGAGCGCGGGCTCCTGATTCTCCTGCCGGCTGCGCCTGAGCGCCTCGAAGACTTTGCTCATATGACCGCCTCGCTCCTGGACGGCGCCAGATCGAGCGTCTCAGCGACATCGGTCACGATGGCCGTCGTCACTCGCTCCGAATCCAGCGCATAACCGGTCAGCAGAGCATTGTCGCAGATATTGTTGATGATTCGCGGGATCCCTTCCGACAGCCGGTAGATCAGCTCGACCGCCTCGGGCTCGAAGATATCGAGGCGTTCGGCTCCGGCGACCGTCAGGCGACTTTCGATGTACGACGGAACCTCGTCGGCCTTGAGCGGCCGGACCTCGCTCCGCAGGCTGATCCGCTGTTTGAGCTGTCGCAGATCGGGGCTGTTGAGCACTCGCCGAAGCTCCGGCTGCCCGACCAGCACGACCTGCAGCTGCTTCTCGGTGTGGGTCTCGAAATTGAGCAGCAGCCGGATCTCCTCGAGCAGATCCCGCGGCAGCCCCTGCGCCTCGTCGACGATCAGCACCGTCCGCAATCCTTTGCCGTGGCGCGCCGCCAGTCGCCTGCCCAGTTCGCGCAGCAGTTCCGCCCTCGAACCGGCCTCGCCGAGCCTGAAATCGGCCGCCAGTTGATCGTAAAACTCCTCCACCTTGAGCCCCGGATTGAAGACGTATGAGGCGAGAACCGAACGGTCGAGACCTTCGAGGATCGCCCTGATCAGCGTCGTCTTGCCCGTCCCGACCTCGCCCGTCACCACGATCAGGCCTTTCCCCTGCTCGATCCCGTACTGCAGGTTCGCCATCACCTCGCGATGGCTGGCCGTGAAATAGAGAAACCGCGGGTCGGGCGTCAGGCTGAACGGCAGGTCTCGAAGTCTGTAGAATTTCAGGTACATGATCCGGCCTCAGGCGCCCGTCACGATGCGCAGGATTCGCGACGCGGTAATTAATAGATAGAGCAGCGGGACTCCGACGACGATCAGGAGCACGACTCCGGCGACCAGCGCGAGGCGCCGCCACGGCAGCCATCGCCTGTCCTCCCGCGTGACGATCTTCGGGATGCTGACCATCAGCGGCAGCCGTGTGTAATGGACCACATCGCGACCGTCGCGGATCGTCATCAGCGCCCGGGCCTCCATGGCCACCGCGGCGATCAACCCGGTCATCAGTCCCGCCAGAATCGAGAAGGGATAGAGCAGGCGCCGGTTGGGCGAGACCGGCACCTCCGGCAGCCCGGCCGGATCGGACATCCGGAAAGTCTCGCCACTAAAATCGTTGATCACCTTGGCGCTGAAGCGCGCATTGTCGCGCATCGCCACGAGGTCTTCGTAACGCTTGCGCAGCGTGGTGTAGTCACGTTCGATACGCGTCGCCTCGGTCGAGAGCAGCGGCGTCGCGCGGAGCCGTCCCTGCAGATCGGCGAACTGGCGGTTGGTCTGCTCCAGTTCGGCCTCTTTCCTGGTCAGATCGCGTTTGTCCGCGGCGATCCTGATCTCGAGCGCCGCAATCTGGCTGTTGCCTCCGCGGGCCGCACGGCGCGCCTGAAGGTCGCGCACGGCCGAGCTCCGCAGATCCTCGATTTCACGGTTGAGAGAATCTATCTGAGCCCGAACCTTGAGCACCTCGGGGTTCTTTTCGGTGTAGATGGTCAGCAACTGCTTGAGCTGGGCCTCGTACTCGGCCCGTTTCGTCCTCAACTGGCCCTCGGTCTGTCCCGCCGCCAGCGGGACTTCGGGCTCGATCCGGTCCTGAGTCCTGAGACCGGCCAGCATCTGCTCGCTGGTCGAGATCTGGCTCCGCAGCGCGTCGATCGAGGACTGCTGCGACTGGCGGATCATGCTCAGGCTGTTCATCTGCCCGATCATGTTCTGCTCCTGACCCGGCACCGCGTCGGGATTCCGGTAAAGATAACCGGCCCGCGCGTTCTCGATCCGCTCGAGCTCTCCCTTGACCTCCTCGATCCGGCCGTCGAGCTGGTCGATTGTGGTGTAGACCTGACGCCGCGTCTCGTCGGAATTGGCGTCGATGAACCGGCCGGCCAGCTCTGCCGTGACGTCGCGGACCGTCATCGGGTCGGGACCGACGTAGGAGATCGAAAAGGCATAGATCCCGGAACTGGCGCTGAAGGGGCGCACCGTGATGTGTTTGAGCATCTCGTCGACCATCACCTCGACCGGCGCTTTCCGCTCAGACAGTTCCGGATAGAGGCCGTACCGGCTGATCAGCCGCTGCAGCTCCGTCCGGCTGGTGACCTGCTTCTGGATCGTGCTCAACCTCGAGTTGAGATCGATCTGATTGACCGGCTGGACGTAACTGGTCGAGACCTTGGGCGGGTCGACGATGATGACCGTCTTGGATTCATAGACATTCGGCAGACGCCTGACCGCCAGCCCGAGCGCCGCGCTGACGATCACCGCCGGAACCAGGACAAAGTACCGCCGATGCCAGAGAAGTCTGGCGTATTCGGCCGGTGTTCTGATTCTGAAACTCGCCATCGTATCCTCGATGATCCGCCATTCGCCCCCGCCGGGCCGGCTAAATCGTTGCAGTGTGTGATTATAGCCGAGCAGCGCGGCTCCAGCCAATTACATTTCCTCCGTCCCGCGCACTTGAGCAGGCTCGACTGTCGGGTTACGATTCCGGTCTGAAGATTATGAAAAACGCAATCACGGTCAGACAGGTCAGCAAAAGCTACGGCGATTTCGTCGCCGTCGACAATCTCTCACTCGAGGTCAGGCAGGGAAGCATCTTCGGACTGATCGGCCCGAACGGCGCCGGGAAGTCGACAACCATCAGGATGATCGTCAACATCACGATCCCTGACAGCGGAGAGATCCGGCTCTTCGATCAGCCGATGAGCTCGCGGCTTCAGGAACGGATCGGATACCTTCCCGAGGACCGCGGCCTCTACAAGAAGATGAAGGTCCACGAACAGCTCTCCTTCTTTGCCGGCCTCAAGGGGGTTTCCGCGGCAGATGCCGACAGGCGCATCGACCAGTGGCTCGAACGAATCGAGATGTCTGAGTGGAAGAACAAGAAGTGGGAAGAGCTCTCGAAGGGGATGCAGCAGAAGATCCAGTTCGTCTCGACCATCCTCCACTCACCGGATCTGGTCATTCTCGACGAACCGTTCTCGGGGCTCGATCCGGTCAGCTCGGGACTGCTCAAGGAGATCGTCAACGACCTTCGACGCGAGAATAAGACGATCATCTTCTCGACCCACCTCATGCAGCAGGCCGAGGAGCTCTGCGACGAGATCTTCCTGATCGATCACGGTCACAAGGTGCTCGGCGGATCGCTCCGCGAAATCAAGCAGGGCTTCGGCTGGCGCTACATCGCAATCGAGGGCGACGGACTGGACGACGCGCTCGGCGATCCCGGTCTGGTCACCAGCGTGCTCGATCGTCGCGACCACCTCGAGATCGTTCCCCGGACCGGGCTCGATCCGCAGGACCTGCTCAAAGCTCTGATCGATCGCGGCGCCAGCATCAGGAGATTCGAACTCGTCGCTCCGTCACTCAACGAGATCTTCATCGAAAGCGTCACTCGCAGAGCCGCCGCCCAAAGATAAAAATGAAGAAGCTCTCCCGCCAGGAGATGGTGCTCGAAATCTATGACCGCGAGGCCATGGGCGAGGTGACCGCCCGTGAGATCGAGATCATCAACCGGGGCCTGGCCGAGGAGTACGGCGAGGGCGGACGACTCTCACCCGCACAGATCGCCAGAATTCTGATCGACGAAGACCTGCCCGTCCGATTCGACGAAATCTTCCGCATGCCCTCTCACAACGAGGCCTACGAAACTGCCTTCGAGGGCCTCTCCGTCAACCGGACGCTTGAGCAGGCCGAACGCTCACTGACCGTCATCGATCGTCTGTTCAGGACATTCTCGGAACAGAACGACAAAACCGGCGTCAGGTATGCCCGCCAGACCGCCATCCGCGCAAGAGAGAACGCCGCCGAGCTGGCCGCTTCGGAATCGCTCAGCCGCATCGAACGACTCGGGCAGCGCGAGATAGAGGAGTGGTTCAGAATCTGGCTCCAGACGCCGGAAATCTTCTTCATCTGGCTCGAAGCCAGAAAAGCGACCGCGGATTACAAAGGGAAATTCGGCCCGGATATCGCCGGGAAGGTATAGCCTCAGGCGAGATCGAGAAAGAGCGGGCCCCGAACGGGCCTGGTGCCGAAGTCCGTCGTGGCCCGCTCTGGCCCCTAGCTAAAGTGAATTGGCTAGGCACTACCATATCAGTTCTAATCGCCCGCAAATTCCAATAATTCATCGAAGAATTTATCAACCTCACCGCTCAACGCTGTTAACAAATTATCTCGGGATTTTTTGACGCCAAGGCGCCAAGACAGCCAAGATGGGTTTATTGACATCATT
>CALBSU010000153.1 GCA_937967285.1 uncultured Acidobacteriota bacterium | reverse complement strand
CGGATCGTCTCGGCTTCCTATGACAGCACTCTCAAACTCTGGGACGCCTCTTCCGGCGACCTCCTGCGCACTTTCGAGGGCCATTCGGACGGGGTGAGGAGCTGCGCCTTCAGTCCCGATGGCAACCGGATCGTCTCGGCTTCCTATGACAGCACTCTCAAACTCCGGGACGCCTCTTCCGGTGAATGCCTGGCTACTTTTCACGCTGACGGGCCGATGATTGGCATAGCGATGCACGGTGAGATGATCGCGGCGGCGGGCGCGCGGGGCGTATATTTCCTGGAAGCGCAGGCATCCCTGCCAGCATGATATGAACGACATGGACACTGAGAAACAAACGGACAGGTTGCCCGAGACAAGCGGACAGGATGTCCGCGCTCCCGGACGTGCCCGCCGGACGCTGCTCTGGCTGATCTTTTCGCTGACGGTGATCACCTACCTCGATCGCCTCTGCATCTCGGCGGCCATGCCATCGATCGCCGCGGAGTTCAACCTCACAGCCACGCAGAAGGCGTGGATCTTCAGCTCCTTCACGATCGCCTACGCCGCATTCGAGGTCCCGAGCGGATGGCTGGGCGACCGGTTCGGCGCGCGGCTGGCGCTGACGCGGATCGTCGTCTGGTGGTCGGCCTTCACGGTCCTCACCGGCGCGGTGCTCGGATTCTGGTCGCTGATCGTGATCAGGTTCCTCTTCGGAGCGGGCGAGGCCGGAGCATTCCCGAACATCGCGCGCGCCGTCTCGCGCTGGTTCCCCGCCTCGGAACAAGGCAAGGGCCTCAGCCGGTCGTTCATCGGGCTGGCGGTCGGATCGGCGCTCACAGCTCCGCTGGTCTTCACGCTGCTCGAATGGCAGGGCTGGCGCTGGACCTTCGTTGAATTCGGCCTGATCGGGATGGTCTGGGCATGGCTCTGGTATCGCTGGTTTCGCGACCGGCCCGAGGACCATCCCGGAGTCAGCGAAGCCGAACTGAAGATGATCCGGCAGGGACAGTCCGAAGCCGTCGAGGCGACTACGCATCACGTCCCGTGGAGAAAACTGCTCTCGAGCCCGAATATGGTCTTCATCTGCCTGATGTACTTCGCCTTCGGGTACGGGCTCTATTTCTACATCACCTGGCTGCCGACCTATCTGATCGAGGCGCGCGGCTTCTCGATCGGCTCGACCAAATGGCTGGCCTCGCTGCCGTGGACCGTCAGTCTGGCGGGATTCTGGTTCGGCGGATGGATAACGGACCGTATCGTCCGTCGCACCGGCAGCCTCAAACTGGCGCGCAGCGGAGTCGGCGCCGCAGGCTATGCCGCCTGCGCGATTATCCTCGTCGCCGTCGCGCAGACCGAAAATGCTCTAACGGCCGCCGTGCTGCTAGCCTTCGCGCTCTGCATGCAGACGGTCACGGCCGGAGCGGCATGGTCTGTCTGCCTCGATGTCGGACGCAGAAACGCCGGAGTCGTCACCGGAACGATGAATACTATCGGAAATATCGGAGGCGCGCTGGCTCCGCTGGTGGTGGGTTATGCCGTCAGGGACTGGAACTCATGGACGCTGCCTTTTTACATCATGGCCGGCGTCTTCGTCTTCGGCGCGGGGATGTGGCTGCTGGTCGATCCCTCGAAGAGGATCTAGCATGCAAGGAGTACCGCGGCGGGTTCTTCAGTCATTAATTGAATAATCAGTTAATCACAGCAGAACCCGCCGCGGTACTCCATGCTACTTCAGGATGATATTCAGCTTGTCCATCTTCTGCTTCGCGGCCAGGTGGCGCTGGTTCGAGTTCGGAGTGACATCCGGTTCGCGCCATTTGTTGGCCAGCAGGAAGTCCTTGTCCTTGACCATCTCGCCCGGAGTGTAGACCGCCCACTCGAAGTTGTGGCCGTGGTTGATGGCATCGGTCGGACAGGCATCGACGCAGAACCCGCAGAGGATGCAGCGGCCGTAGTCGATCTGGTAGACCTTCGCGTACCGGTGATCCTGTCCGATCCGCTCCTCGTAGGGGCGATTATCCTCCGCGCCTTCGATGTAGATCGCATCAGCCGGACAGGCGGCCGCGCAGAGGAAGCACGAGACGCACTTCTCCTTGCCGTCCTCATTGACATCCAGAAAATGCTCGCCGCGGAAACGACGATAGATGGTAACCGGCTCTTCCGGATAGCTGACCGTCTCTTTTCTGGTCGGTATGTGACTGAGCGTGATGCTCATGCCCTGCGCCGTCGTGCGCGCCACCTCGACCACTTCCTTCGCTGCGTCGATAATGTTTGAAAGTATTGACATAATTGAAATTTTGAATGGTGAGGGCTGAATTCCCTGAACCGGTCATTCAGACTTCAGAATTCATCATTTAGTTGATTTCCCAGGTTTCTCCTGCATTGATCAGTTTCGAGATGTCTCCCGCGCCGCTGGTCGAAATGGCCTTGGAGACCTGCCCGTGCAGCATCTGCTCATAAGTCGGTTTCTGGACCGCCCGGAAGACTCCCATCGGAACCGGATATTCCGGATACTGCATGCGCCCGAGAATGTACGAGAGATTAGGCTCAAGGGTATTTTCGTCATGAACGAGGATGTCGTCAATCGTGATGCCGTTCTCTCCGACGGTCACGATTTCGGGCTTGACCTTGTTGATGTAGATTCCCTTGTCTCGTTCCTTGCCGAAGAGCAGCGGCTTGCCGTGCTCGAGGTAGATCATCTTCTCATCCCTGACCTCGCGCTCGTTGAACGACTTGAACGCTCCGTCGTTGAAGATGTTGCAGTTCTGGTAGACCTCCAGAAACCCCGATCCCTTGTGAGCCGCCAGACGCTCGACCATCATCGAAAGGTGCTTTGGATCGATGTCCATCGAGCGGCCGACGAATGTCGCCTCGGCGGCGAAGGCCATGCTCAGAGGGTTGATCGGATAGTCGATCGTTCCCATCGGAGCCGACTTGTTCTTCTTGCCCAGCTCGGAGGTCGGCGAATACTGCCCCTTCGTCAATCCGTAGATCCGGTTGTTGAAGAGGATGATCTTGAGATCGATATTCCGCCTCAGGGCGTGGATGAAGTGGTTTCCGCCGATCGAGAGCGCGTCGCCGTCCCCGGTGATGACCCAGACCTGAAGATCGGGATTGGCCAGCTTGACGCCTGTCGCGAATGCCGGCGCCCGCCCGTGGATCGTGTGAAACCCGTAGGTGTTCATGTAATACGGAAACCGGCTGGAACAGCCGATGCCCGAGATGAAGACGATGTTCTCCTTCGGAACGCCCAGCTCGGGCATGACCTTCTGGACCTGCGCCAGGATCGAATAATCGCCGCACCCCGGACACCAGCGGACCTCCTGATCCGTCTGAAAATCCTTGCGCGTCAGCTTGACCGGCGTCTGGCCGTTCGCTCCGTTTGTTTTTTCTCCGTTCGTGCTCATATCTTCCTTTATGCCGGCGATGAACGACTCATCGCGCATCATTCCCCGCTTAGAGATATTCCTCGACCTTCCGGATCAGCTCGCTGACCTTGAAAGGCTTGCCCTTGACCATTGTGAAGCTGGCGGCGTCGATCAGATATTTGGCCCTGATCAGCATTGCCAGTTGCCCGAGGTTCAGTTCGGGAATGATCACATGATCGAAACTGCGCAGGACGGCTTCGGTATTCTTCGGGAACGGGTTGAGGTAGCGCAGATGCGCGCTCGACACCGAGACGCCGCGATTCTGCAACTGCTCAGCCGCCGTCGTGATCGACCCGTAAGTCGAGCCCCAGCCGAGCAGAAGCACCCTTCCCTCTGGCTTGCCGAAGACCTCGAGATCCGGAATGTCCTGCTTCATGCGCTCGACCTTCTCGGCGCGCAGCCGGACCATCAGATCGTGATTGTCCGGATCGTAGCTGACATTGCCGGTGATGTGCTGCTTCTCGATGCCTCCGATCCGATGCTCGAGTCCCGGGGTGCCCGGGATCGCCCACGGCCGCGCCAGAGTCTGTTCGTCGCGGAGGTACGGGAAGAATCCCTCGACCTCTGTCCTGAAGCTGACCTTCATCTCCGGCAGGTCCTCCATCGAAGGAATCGCCCAGGGCTCGGAACCGTTGCCGAGATACCCGTCCGAAAGGAAGAAGACCGGCGTCATGTATTTCGTCGCCAGACGGACCGCCTCGATCGCCATCCTGAAACAGTCGGCCGGAGTGGCCGGCGCAACGACTCCCGCCGGGCATTCGCTGTTGCGCCCGAACATGACCTGCAGCAGGTCGGCCTGCTCGGTCTTGGTCGGCAGCCCCGTCGAGGGCCCTCCGCGCTGGACGTCGATGATCACCAGCGGAAGCTCTGTCATCACCGCCAGCCCGATCGCCTCGGACTTGAGCGCGATGCCGGGCCCGCTCGTGCCCGTCAGCCCGATGTCTCCGGCAAAGGCCGCGCCGATCGCAGCGCCGATCGCAGCGATCTCGTCCTCCGCCTGAAACGTCTTGACCCCGAAATTCTTGTGCTTCGACAACTCATGCAGAATGTCAGACGCCGGCGTGATCGGATAGCTGCCGTAAAAGAGCGGTCGCCCGGTCAGATTCGCCGCCGTGATAAACCCGATCGCTGTCGCCTCGTTGCCCGTGATGTTGCGATACTTGCCGGGACGGATCTTCGCTTTTCCGACCTTGTAGTAGTTGGTGAAGACCTCTGTCGTGTCGGCGTAATTGTATCCGGCGTGGAGCGCCATCAGGTTGGCCTCGGCCACCTCCGGCTTCGCGCTGAACTTGCCCTCGACCCACTTGACCGTCGGCTCGAGCGGGCGATCATAGAGCCAGTACATCAGCCCCAGCGCATAGAAGTTCTTGCACCGCTCCTGCTGCTTGAACGGCAGGCTCGATCCCTCGAGCGCCTTGAGCGTGTTCGATGTGATCGGAAGCTTGAAGACGCGATAACCCGAAAGCGAGTCGTCATCCAGCGGATTGGTCGCGTAACCGGCCTTCTTGAGATTCGATTCGGTGAATTCGTCGGTGTTGAGCACCAGAATCCCGCCCGCCTCCAGATCCTTCAGATTGACCTTCAGCGCCGCCGGATTCATCGCCACCAGCACGTTCGGCTCGTCTCCCGGCGTGTGGATGTCGCGGCTGCTGAAATTGAGCTGATAACCCGAAACTCCCGGCAGACTGCCCGCCGGAGCCCGGATCTCCGCCGGAAAATCCGGCAACGTCGAGATATCGTTCCCGATGATCGCCGATGTCGAGGTGAACTGCGTCCCCGTGATCTGCATCCCGTCTCCCGAATCCCCTGCAAACCGGATCGTGACGGTATCCAGCTCTTCCACCGGAAGCTGCTGCTTAGTCTGGTCTTCTTTCGTCGTTACTGACATTGCTCTTCTCAGGACTCCATTCCATCACGCCGCGATCCTCACCGCGACGCGATTTGTGTTCTAGCATCAAATTTCACCTGCCACCCGTCCATCCCATGATCGTCTTCATTATATCAGCGATCCGCGCTTTTTTAATCCTGGTCATACCATTCCGACCACGTTTATTTGAGGCGCAACGGTCCGCCCGTCAATCGCCGCCCGGAGGCGCGATCGCCCGCTCGATCCATCTCTTTTTTTGGTTCAGGACTTGTAGTGCCGGTTCGTGATCCGGAATCATACCACGCCGCCCGCCCCCGCGCACGGAATTTGATAACAAAATTATTTTGAAAACCAAAACGTTGACAAAAGGCGGGACGGTGATTAAGATCGAAGGGTGTCAGTAGCAGCGGTAGAGAACATATTAAAGGAGTCGCGGAGCGCGATCATCGACCTGCTGAAGGTGAACGGCGGGATGAGCGTGGAGCATCTGGCGCAGGAGCTGAAGGTATCGAAGGTCTGCGTGAGGCGCCATCTGAGCCTGCTCGAGCGCGACGGGCTGATCAGTTACGAGGAGGAGCGGCACGAGCGCGGGCGTCCGCGGTTCATTTACCGACTGACCGACAAGGCGAGCTGCCTGTTTCCGCAGATCTATGACGAGTTCGCGCGGGAGATACTGCAGCACCTGAAGCGCCAGTACGGAGAGGACGGGCTGGAGTCGGTGCTTCGCGGGCGGGCCGACGAGATGATCGACCAGCTGAGATCGGAGCTCGACGGGCTGGGTTTCGACGAAAAGGTCCGGGCGATGACCCGCGTCATCAACAACAAGGGATACCTGGCGGATGCGCGCCGGCTGAAGGACGGAAGTTACCGCCTGCGCCAGCGGAACTGCCCGACAGAGAATGTGGCGGCGGTCTATCCGAAGGTCTGCGACGAGGAGGTCCGCGTCTATCGCGAGGCGCTCGGCTCGGAGGTCCTGCGGGAGTGCCGGATAGTCGATGGGGCGCGGATGTGCGAATTCAAAATCGCGCCGGCGGAACTGACCCAGATAAGTAGAAAGTAGAAAGTAAAAAGTAGAAAGTATATGGAAAGGTGAATTAATGACCGAGTCGATTACGGGAACGATCACTGAAGAGTCTGTGATCGATGCCCTGCGGGGCGTGAAGGATCCCGATCTCCACAAGGATATTGTGACGTTGAACATGGTCCGCGATCTGGCGATCTGCGGCGGGATAGTCAGTTTCCGGTTCGTCCTGACGACGCCGGCCTGTCCGGTCAGGGATCAGCTCAAGTTCGAGGCTGAGAAGGCCGTCATGTCGGTTCCCGGGGTGGAGCGGGTCGAGGTCAAAATGGACGCCGAGGTGCCGAAGGCGCGCGGCGCGATCGACAAGTCTGAGATCGAGGGGATTCGCCACATCATCGCGGTCAGTTCAGGCAAGGGCGGCGTCGGCAAATCGACTGTCGCGGTCAACCTCGCCGTGTCGCTGGCGAAGATGGGAGCCCGGGTCGGCATCCTCGACACAGACGTGTACGGCCCGAATGTCCCGATCATGATGGGCGGCAACGACATGCCGATGGTCAAGGGGAACATCATCGTTCCGCCTGTCTACCACGGCGTCAAGACGATGTCGATCGGCCTGCTCAATCCCGGCGACAAGGCGGTCGTCTGGCGTGGTCCGATGCTTCATTCGGCCGTCAACCAGTTCCTGCGCCAGGTCGAGTGGGGCGAGATCGACTACCTTGTAGTCGACATGCCTCCCGGCACGGGCGATGTCCAGTTGAGCCTGGCTCAGATGGTCTCAATCGCCGGCGCTGTGCTGGTCACTACGCCGCAGGAGGTCGCGCTGAGCGACGTCCGCAAGGCGTACAACATGTTCGATCAGTTGCACGTCCCGATCCTCGGCATCGTCGAGAACATGAGCTATTTCGAGTGCCCGAACGACGGCGAGAAGTTCTACATCTTCGGCAACGGCGGCGGAGAGGCGCTCGCCGAGCGGTACAACGTCCCGTTCCTCGGGGCAGTGCCGATCGCGATCAACATCAGGGAGGGCGGCGATCTGGGAGTTCCGATCGTCGTCAGACAGCCCGAAAGCGCGCAGGCCAAAGCTTTCATGAGCGTCGCTCAGAACGTCGCGGCGCAGGTCAGCATAGCGGCGATCAAGGCCAACAAGGCATTACCGGTGCTCAAGATGAGCAGTTAGGATTTGACGGTCTGAAAAGACGGAAGTTATCATCACGGGTGAGCAATCATCCTGTTCAATTATCGAGTACACCTGATAAAAGGAGAATGAGAAATGGTTTTGACTATCACTGAATCTGCAGCCATCGAAGTCAAGAAGTTCCTTGAGAACGAAAACGTCGGCAACGACGGCGGTCTTCGCGTCCGCGTGGTTCCGGGCGGATGCTCCGGATTCCAGTACGCGATGAACATCGAAGAGGCGCCCCAGGCGACCGATGAGGTCGTCGAGACCGGCGGGCTCAAGGTCTTCGTCGATATGTTCAGCGCGCAGTATCTCGACAATGTCCAGATCGACTACGTCAACAGCGTCATGGGTTCAGGTTTCACCTTCAACAACCCCAACGCGAGCGGCGGGTGCGGCTGCGGCAGTTCATTCACTGCCTGATCGAATACATTCCAAGGCAGCACATATCGTCAAGCCCGCAACGAGACATCTGTGTCATTGCGGGCTTTGCAATGATCGGACGGGTCATCCCCGCAAAACGATCGCCCATCAAACCATCTTCCTGGAGGAGACATGGCATTAGCAGGAACGAAAACACATGAGAATCTGAAACATGCTTTCGCCGGCGAGTCCCAGGCCAACCGCCGGTATCTCTATTTTGCGCGGCAGGCCGACGTCGAGGGATATCCCGACATCGCCGGGCTCTTCCGCGACACGGCCGAGGGCGAGACCGGTCACGCTCACGGGCACATGGACTTCCTGAAAGAGGTCGGAGATCCGGCAACCGGCGAGCCATTCGGGAACACCGAAAAGAATCTCAAGGCCGCCATCGCGGGTGAAACCTACGAGTACACCGAGATGTATCCGGGATTCGCGAAGACGGCACGCGAAGAGGGGTTCGAGGAGGTCGCCGAATGGTTTGAGACGCTGGCCCGCGCCGAAAAGTCGCACGCCGGCCGCTTCCAGAAGGGGCTCGATTCGATCGCCTGACGAACCGATACGTTTGCGGGAACGGCGGGCTTGACGGGCCCGCCGTTCCAGTTTTGAAAGGAATACATGGAACAAGGCGATCTGGTATCGATTCCCGTAGAATGGGAAAAGGATGAGTACTGGGATGGAGCGGCGCTCGACAGAGAGCTGAGAAGGCAATACGACGTCTGCAATTCCTGCCGGCTCTGTTTCAATCTCTGTCCGGGATTCCCCAAACTCTTCGAGCATTTCGACAGCGAGGAAGTCGATACCGATCCCGACAAGCTGACCGAGCCGCAGATATGGGAGTTCGTCGATCTCTGCTACAACTGCAAGCTCTGTTTCATCAAATGTCCGTATACGCCGCCGCACAAGTTCCTGATCGACATTCCGAAAGTCGTCATGCGAGCCCGCGCGATCGAAGCCCGCGAGGAAGGGCTCGAGATGCGCGACCGGATGCTGAGCAGTCCCGATGAGATCGGCCCGCTCGCCAGCAGGGTCGCGCCGCTCGTCAATTTCGCCAATCGCAATCCGGTCAACCGCGCGCTGATGGAGAAGACGCTCGGCATTCATCGCGACAAGATACTGCCTTCGTTCCACGCCAAAACCTTCGAGCGCTGGTTCCGTGATAACATCGGCAAGGCGCAATTCACTCCGCGCGGGGATTTGAAAGTCGCCTTCTTTCACACCTGCATCGTCAACTACAACGAGCCGCGAATCGGCAGGGCCTCTGTTGCCGTGCTTCACAGAAACGGCATTGAAGTGGCCAGTCCCGGAGGGCAGCGCTGCTGCGGTATGCCCTACCTCGACAGCGGGCGGCTCGACGCGGCGCTCGATCACTTCAGGGACAACATCCGCGCGCTGCTGCCTTATGTCGAAAATGGATACGACATCGTCGTCCCGGAACCGACCTGCGGGATGATGCTCAAGAAGGAGTATGCGGACTACCTTCAGGATGAGGAGCGCGAACAGGCATTGAAGGTCGCCGAACGGGTCTTCGATATTTCAGAATACCTGATCAGGCTCAATAACGAAGGCAGGCTGGTCAGGGACTTCAGCGTCAAGCCGGGCCGTATCGCATATCATCAACCCTGCCACTTGAAATATCAGGCGATCGGCAACCGGTCGCTCGAACTGCTGCGACTGGCCGGAGCGGAGGTCATCTTCATCGACAAGGGATGTTCAGGACATGACGGGACATGGGCGATGAAGAAGGAATACTTCCCGCTCGCCCAGAAGGTCGCCCGCGGCCTTCATCGCGGCGTCAATGAGTCCGAAGCCGATCAGGTCGCGACCGACTGCTCGCTCGCCGGACTCCAGATCGAACAGGGCACCGGACGCAGGACGATCCACCCGATCGAGGTCGTCGC
>CALBSU010000152.1 GCA_937967285.1 uncultured Acidobacteriota bacterium | reverse complement strand
CGTCGTTGGCCGAAGTAAGCGGAAGTCTATAGCATTAAGTGCCGGTTTGGCAATCGTTGTGACCCATTTTCGGGTCAAAATGAGCTTAGTTATAAAAAATTAAAATTTGGTGTATCGAAATGACCCGAGGAATTTACATAAATCGTTAAACCGCATCGAAATGACAAGATGGGCAGGCTGAGCGAGGTTGAGGGAGATGGCGGGGCGTGAACGGGATAATTAAAAGATGAAGCTTCTTGAATGGAGTGTCGTGATGAATGATAATGATGACTCGTTTTTTGTGACAGTAAAAGGTTGAGGCAAAACAAGGAAGAGGTAATGGCAGTAACGGCGGAAGAACTGGGATTGACGGGGATGGTGGACATTCACTGTCACATCCTGCCCGAGACCGATGACGGAGCTGTATCGATCGAGGAGTCGGTGGCGATGTGCCGGTCGGCGGCGGCCGACGGGATAGGGACGATCGTGGCGACACCGCATATGTTCGACGGGGTGCACACGACGCCGGAGAAGCGTCAGATCATCGAGCGGATCGGGCGGGTGATGGAAGCGAGCGGGAGCTGCGTGAGGATCGTGCCCGGCGGCGAGGTTCGTTACAGTTACGAGATCTTCCAGGAGGCTGAAGCGCCGGATTCGAGGATCAAGCTCAACGGGACGACATACATGCTGCTCGAGTTCCCGTTTCAGAGCGTTCCGCCGAACATCGAGATGACCATCTTTCAGATACTGAATGCCGGATTGACGCCGGTGATCGCGCATCCCGAGCGGAACAAGCGGATCCAGGCGCGGCCGGCGATACTGGCGGATCTGATCGAGCGTGGAGCGTTCGCGCAGCTCGATGCCGGGAGTCTGACGAAGAGTTTCGGTCCGGAGTCGTACGCCGCGGCGAAGCGAATGATCGAGGCGGGGCTGGCGCATTTCATTGCGACCGACGCGCACCATCAGGACCGGCGGAGACCGATACTTTCAGCTGCCGCCGCGGTGGCGGCGGACATCGGCGGGATCGAGTACGCGAAGGCGATGGTCACGGCCAATCCGGAGGCGCTGATCAACGATCGGGCCATCCCCTACCAGCCGGACCCGGACGTCGACGCCCTGATCGGCAGAAGAAAGAAGAAGTCCTGGTATGCCTTCTGGAAGTAGAGGGCGAAAACAGTACTGACAGAATAAAACGCAGAGGTGCAGAGAGGGCAGAGATTTTTTTGAGCGTGGTAATGTTCGTAATACGCCCATTGGGTGAGGCTCCGGATACAGATATCCAAAAAATCAATCTCTGCCCCCTCTGCGCCTCTGCGTTTAAAAAATCAGTACCGCAGTACGTGTGATAAGAATCGGAGGATGATGAGACAGGAAAAAGTCAGACGCATCCGGAGGTCGATCCTCCTGCTGCTGGCGGCGGCCGTTCTGGCGAATGTGCCGGCGGGTTCGGCCAAGCCGCAGTGGCAGAAGACGACGCTCAAGAACGGGCTCGACGTGATCGTGATCGAGAACAGATCGGTGCCTCTGGTGACGGTCGAGATGGCGGTCAAGAACGGATCGTACACCGAATCGCCGGAGTTCAACGGGCTCTCGCACCTGTACGAACACATGTTCTTCAAGTCGAACCAGCGTTCGCGGGAAGAGGGCTATCACGACCAGGCTTCGGAGCTCGGCATGCTGAGCAACGCCACGACGCGCGAAGAGGTCGTCAACTACTACACGACGACCGTGCGGACCGGGACGCGCGAAGCGATGAAGCTGATGCGCGACGCGATCATCTATCCGCTCTTCGACAAGGCGGAGTTCGATCAGGAGATCCAGGTCGTGCTCGACGAGCTGGCTCAGCACCGGTCGAATCCGTTCTACTATCTGCTCAACGCGGTCGATTCGCGGCTCTGGTACAAGTATCCGTCGCGGAAGAATCCGGGCGGAAGTCCCGAGACGGTCTCGAAGGCGACGCCGGAGATGATGCGGGCGATCCAGAAGAAGTACTATCTGCCGAACAATTCGGCGCTGGTCGTGGCTGGGGACGTAGATGCGGCTGAGATCTTCAGGATGGCAGAGGAGATCTTCTCCGAATGGCAGCGCGGCGAGGATCCGTTCGTCAAGGAGCCGATCGTCAGGCACCCGCCGCTCGAGAAGGATACGGTGGTGATCGTCAACCAGCCGGTCAACGCTGCGACGATTCAGCTCGGCTATCACGGACCTTCGACCGATCTCGACCCGGCGGCGACCTATGCCGCGGACGTCTTCTCATTCATTCTGCGGCAGCCGGATTCGAAGTTCTCGAGGGAGCTGGTCGATTCGGGGCTGACGACCGGCGCGGGGCTCAACTATTACACGCAGCTCAATGTCGGTCCGATCACGCTCATGGCCCAGACCACGCCGGAGAAGATCAAGGACGCCTTGAAGGCGATCGATCGCCAGATCGCGCAGTTCGACTCGCCCGACTACTACACCGACGAGGAGCTTGAAAGCGCCAAGACGCTGCTCGACGTCAACGAGGTCTTCAGCCGCGAAAAGCCGTCGGAGTATGCTCACACGGTCAGTTTCTGGTGGGCCAGTTCGGGGCTCGATTATTACGCGGGTTATGTCGACAATCTGCGGAAGGTGACGCGTGCGGACATCAAGCGGTACGTCGATAAATACATCAGGAACAAACCGCGCGTGGTTGCGGTTCTGGTCTCGAGCGAGGACCAGCAGCGCGTCGGACTGACCGAGCAGGATCTGGCGGTCCGGATCAAGGCGCCGGAAGCCGCGCCGTCGAAGGCGCCCGCACCGAAAAGACAGCCCAGGAGAAAGCCCAGTCAATGATCAAACAGCGATTCCATTCCGCGCTCGTCGCGCTGCTCCTAATTTTCTGTGGTCTCTGTTCTCAGGCGTCGGCGCAGCAGGCCGGCAGTCGCGCGACCGAGCGGGCCGAGGGGCCCTCGCCCGCCCGCACGCAGCAGAGGCTCGAACGCGCCGATGATTCGACGACGGAATTCCTGACCGCCAACGGACTCAAGGCGATCCATCGCCAGGTGACCGGCAACGAGGTGGTCGCCGTCCAGATCTATTTCCGCGGCGGTTCGCGGAACATCAGCGAGAAGAATGCCGGCATCGAGACGCTGCTCTTCGAGGTCGCCCAGCAGGGAACGAAGAACTACAACAAGGGTCAGATCAATCGCGAGCTGGCGAGCATGGGGACGGTCATCGAATCGGCCGGCGGATACGATTACAGCGTCATCGCCATGCGCTGCGTGAGGTCGAACTTCGACCGGTCATGGCAACTGCTCTCGGACATAGTGCTCAATCCCCTGTTCGACGAAAAAGAGGTCGCACTGGCGCGCGATCAGATCGTCAACGGTCTCCGCCAGCAGAACGACAGTCCGGATTCCTACGTTGCGCAGCTCAGCAACAGGCTGCTCTACAAGGCGCATCCCTACATCAATTCGCCGGCCGGAACGGTCGAGACGATGGGGGCGCTGAGTGCGGCCGACCTCAGGGCGCATCACGCGCGCATCCTCGCGACCAGCAGGATGCTCGTGGTCGTGGTCGGAAATGTCGCGCCGGTCGAGGTCAGGAAGAAGGTCGAGACGAGTTTCGGCCGCCTGGCGAAGGGCGATTACAGACCGGATGCGATGCCGGCGTTCACCGAGTCGAACAAGGCAGAGTTCGAGATAGTCGACAAGGCCGTGGCGACCAACTACATTCGGGGAACATTCGCCGCGCCTCCGCTCGACCATCCCGACTATCCCGCCTTCTCGGTCGCCATGAACATCCTCCAGCAGCTCTTCTTCCAGGAGGTGAGAGTCAAGCGAAACCTCAGCTACGGAGCGGATGCGACGCTGCTCTCGAACAACGCCAATTCGGCCTATATCTCCGTCACGACTCCGAAGCCGAACGAGACGATCAGGGTCATGTTCGATCAGATAGATTTCATGCAGCGGCAGATCCTCCTCGAGAGGCCGCTCAAGGCGATCGTCAGCGGATTCCTGACGCAGTACTACACAAAGCTCGAGACCAACGACGCGCAGGCCGCGCGCCTGGCGGAGTACGAGCTGCTCGGAGGCGGATGGCAGCGCCTCCAGACCTGGATCTCGACGGTCGACCAGGTGAAACCCGAGGACATTCAGCGCGTCTCGCGGGCGTATCTGAAGAACTTTCACTTCGCGGCGATCGGCGATCCGCGCCAGTTCAACCGCGACCTTTTCGTCAGCCGGTAAGATAAGTTTTCAGGATTATTCGACGCCAGGAAACCAGGAAGGCCAAGTTGGAATCAAGGATGGAATTGCTCCAGTTTCCTCCAGCTTGGCCTTCATGGTTTC